>NZ_CP031599.1:300000-450820 GCF_008728195.1 Roseovarius indicus | reverse complement strand
TTTGTCATTCACGAAGACAAAAATATCCCGGTCCGCGAATCACTTTGGACTTGCGGAAAATAGCTCCGGACACTACCTTGAAGGTGCTAGAAACAAGTTAGGGTCTCGTGGAGTGGTCGCTTTGCGGGACCTTTTCTTTTGCCTTTTCGTGCCTCCTTCTTTGATTTCTGCTCTTCCTCAGTCTTCCGACCGCTGCTTCCAGCGTTCGTGAAGGTCTTCAATCATGTCATGCACTTGCGTCTCGACCCAATCGGCGAAGTCTCCACCCGCCAACTCGATCGATAGGCCCTTGGCAGTGCGTTTGACCGTGCCGCCGCGTTTGCCGCCGATCTTCAGCGGGACACTGGAAGGTGGGGCAGGGGAGGGCGACTTGGCCGGTTTAATCGCCTTGGTCACAGCCTTTTCTACGGCCAGGAACGCTTGGATGGACGGGTCATTGGTAGAGGCAACGTCATCCACCACCATGGAGGTCTCGGCATTTTCACGTGCCTCTTTCGCGATCCCGATAAGGTCCTCGCGGTCCAGACCATTCTCGTCGATGGCCCGACCAAGGGATTCCCATCGGGGTCGGCCAATGCCATGGGCGGCGCCAATGGCGCGTACCAGATCCGGCCCGACCATGTCCGCGATCGCGATCGCCATAGATATGGACGACTTCGTGACGGTAAGAATTTCTGCAACCTGAGATTGATTTCCGAAGCCGGACGACACAAGGTCCTTTGCGAACAGGGCCTTTTCAATAAAAGACAAATCGCGCCGCCCCATGTTCTCCGAAATCTGAGCACGCAGAGCGCTGTCGTCATCCAGGTTGGTGACTAACGCGCGAACCTTGGTAACCTTATCGGACTGACGGATCGCCTCCAGCCTGCGTCGCCCATAGACCAAAAGGTAGCGATCATCTTCACCCGGCGCACGTCGCACGAGGATCGGAACAGTCTGACCGTTCGCCTCAATCGCATCGCGCAAATCCAGTACATCGGCCGGGTCAAGCCGGTCCGCCATACGCCCGTCTTCGATGCTCGCCGGGTCCAGTTCCCAAACATGATGGGAATCGACCGCGTCGCGGGCGGACCGAAGGGCGCGATTCGAGGTCATCATCGGTGTCACAGCACCTGTCTGAGGGGCAGGGGAGGGGGCCCCAGCTGCCGCGAGACTGTCCAGCATTGACATGCGCTTCTTCTTGCCACTGGTCATGTGCGCCCCCAGGTTTTCTGGATTAGGTCGGCGATCTCGTCATTCAGCGTATTCAGGCTCTCAATCGCGCGATCATAGGTGGAACGCGTGAACGCGCTGCGTTCCACTTCATAAAGTGTCTGCTTGGTCAGGCCCGCATCTGAGATGGCTGTGGACTTCAACATGGGCGAATTCAGCACGGCTTCGCCGTACATTGTTCGCAGGAAAGCCACGATGCGGTTCTGCGGCGCATCCTGCGGCTCGTAGCGGGTCAAAACATAGCGCATCCAGTCATGAGACATGTCAGCGCCGCTCTCGGCGATCACGTCCATGAGGTCGGCTGTCATGCGGAGGAATTGCGACATGGACATCACATCGAGCATCTCTGGATGGATGGTCACCAGAACGCCCGTGGCCGCGGACAGGGCGGACATGGTCAGAAAGCCAAGCTGCGGAGGGCAATCTATGACGACCACGTCGTAGTCCTCATCGACCTGGGCCAGCGCCTCCTTCACGCGGAAGAAGAAAAGTCCGGCATTGCCCTGCGCCAGCGCGCGCGGGGTGTCGTGCTCGAACTCCATCAGTTCGAGGTTGCCGGGGATCAAGTCCAAATTGGGGATATAGGTCTTGCGGATGACCGACCGGATCGGCTCCGGGTCCTCATAGCGGATCGCATCGTAGAGAGTGCCGCCATCTTCGAGGTCCAATTCCGGCTGAACGCCGTGCAGCGCGGTGAAGGAAGCTTGTGGGTCAAGATCAATGCCCAGCACACGATATCCGCGCAGGGCAAGCCGTTGGGCGAGATGGGCAGAGGTTGTTGTTTTTCCGGACCCGCCCTTGAAATTCATCACGCCGATGACCTGAAGATGATCACCTTCTCGTCGTCCGGGAACGTAATCGCCCGGCTTGCGAGCGGTTTTTTCAAGGAGCACACGCAGCGCCTGGATATCCTGCGCCGAGTAAAGACGACGGTTGCCGGCGGTAAGCTCGGGAGAAGGCCCTTTGCCATCCAAGTTGAGTTTGCGAAGATAGGAATCGTTTACGCCGAGCAGCGCCGCAGCCTCACCAGAGGTGAATTTGCGCATGGTCTTCTCGGCATCGGGTGGAAACAGGCTCTCACGTTGCGAATGCAACTGGTTCGCCAGCCATTCCGAATGCTGGCGGATCACCGCGTTGAGATCCTCATGCACAAAGGTATTATCCATCTGCCCTCTCGCTTCCGAGACATCGCGTCTTTGGCGTGTTCACGGAAATTGACGTTTTTTGCCTCGTTTCCGTGACTATTGGCGCAAGAGTCGGATTCGCGCAAGGTTTTTCCACATCTAGTGGGCGAGTCGTCACCGAACACAAGGCTGTTAGGCTTCCTGCTGCATGGTGTAACGCACCGCATCTCACGAAAAGGGACAGGGGAGAACTCTTGTCGGAGGGCTCCAGCATGGCTTTGAGCGCACCAAAGCTTGCCTTTTGGCAGTTCTGGATATACATTATTGGATGTTTATCCATGCCTGAGAGGACAAGATGCAAGTTGCCAAATGGGGAAACTCCCTTGCCGTCCGGCTACCCGCGGATCTTGTGAGGGAACTCGGCTTAAAGGAAGGCGATCAGGTCGATCTGGTAAAGGACGATGGAACCATTCTTGTGAGACGCCAACCTCGCGCCGATGAAGTTCTACAAGGGCTAAGGCGGTTTCGCGGAAAACTGCCCAAGGACGCGCGTCTAAGCCGCGACGCCGCGCATGAGCGCTGAATTCGCAGACACGAATGTTGTGCTCTACCTGCTCGACGATGGTCCAAAGGCTGAGAGGGCGGAGGAAATTCTGGGGCAGGGACCCCGGATCAGCGTTCAGGTCCTGAACGAAGCGATGGTCAATTGCCGACGGAAAGCTGGGCTCAGTTGGGAAGATACCGGAGCGTTTCTTGAGGGTATTAAGTCCTTATGCCCTGTCGAGGGCCTAACGGTTCAAACCCATCAAGTCGGTCGCGCGTTGGCAGAGAAGTACCAGTTATCGGTCTATGACGCGATGATCGTGTCTGCCGCGCTGATCGCTGGGTGCACGACGTTGTGGACTGAGGACATGCACGACGGATTGCTGGTCGAGGATCGGCTGCGCATCGTCAATCCATTTGCCTGACCAGCAACCCAAGTCGCTCCGCCCGTTCCAACAGCATCCTGACGGATGACGGTTGCCAGCTTGTACGTCCCCGTGGAGTCCGCTCACGCATGGCTTCCAACCGGTCGCAGATCGCCTGTAGCGTGATATCCGGGTCCGAACCTTTGATGGCCGCAACAATCGCAGGCAGGCGATCGTCGGTTTCGCGACGTCCAGCGCGTCCAAGCACTTCATCGGGCAGGAACCCGTCCCGCACATATGCTTTCACGGCGCGGAGCAGGCGGCTTTGCGTCCAATGGCGGCTGTGGGGTAGGGGGCCATTGATAATCCGCAGAACGTCTTCCCATGCCATATCGGGGCGCAAGCGGCGCACATGTGGCACCCAATCCTGCGCGGTTTCGTTCAGGCGCGCCATGTAGCCGTCCTGTCGTGCCAACCGCACCTTGCGCAGCGCGGCGGGGTCCTTGGTGCGAAGCCCGGGATTGCCACCAACGCGACCTTTGGCGCGTGCCGAGGCAAGGCCCGCCTTGGTACGCTCGCGGATCAGAGCGCGTTCGAACTCGGCCGCGGCGCCCAGAACCTGCAGCGTGAACTTTCCTTGAGGGGAGGCGGTGTCGATTGGATCCTGCAGCGAGCGGAAGAACGCCCCCTTGCCCTCCAGTCTTTCGATCACCTCAAGCAAGTGCGACAAAGACCGCGCAAGCCGGTCGATCCGCACGACGACCAGCGTGTCGCCCTTGCCAATCCGCTCCAGCACACGTGCAAGCACCGGTCGCGCCCGATTGCCACCTGAGGCGTGCTCTTCAAAGATCTCTATGCAACCCGCAGATTGAAGGGCCTCGGACTGGGGCAGGGGGGTCTGATCCTCTGTGGAGACGCGCGCATAGCCTATCAGGGGCATGGAAAAGAGCCGTTTGCAATTTTATATATTGCCAATAAACGACCGTTTGTAAATGAATGCAAGAGAGTGCTCTCTCGCCCGGCTGGTGCATAATCCCTTGGTTTCCTTGGCTCTGGCGCGATCTGAGGGGTTCCGCCGGCTGTCGCGCGCGCATACTATATAAAGAGCATGGGCAACGGCCAGAAAATCGCTTGGGTAATGTGCATAATATAGGTATTTTGCACATATGAAGCCGCAAGCATCTACTTTTCCTGATGATTTTGACGACCCTTTCATCGCCACCGAGGGGGATGAGGAGGCTCACGAGGACGACCTCTGGTTGTCGCGTTTAGTTCCCGATTTCAATTGAAGCAGTAAGCTGAAACTGAAGCGCTGGAATTTCACCTTAGCGCTTCACCAATGGGTCAAGAATCCTGAGCTTCACAGCCCTGCGGCTTTGGTCAGGTTCACCCGGAACCTGTCGCGCCTGCGCTGATAGCGCCGGGTCATCTCGGCCGACGCATGTCCGAGTTGCTTTTGAACATAGCGCTCATCAACCTCTGCCGACGAGGCGAGCCCGGCACGCAAGGAATGCCCCGAGAACATTGCCAACCGTTTGGCTTCCGGCAAATCGGATCTGATGCCACTCTTCATAACGGTTGCCTTGATCAGTCGCGCTATGTGCTTGTCGGAAAGGCGGGACTCGAGGGCACGCTTGCCGTCCCGCGAGGTGCGCACGAAGACCGGCCCAAAGTCGATCTTCGCAAAGTGTAGCCATTGCTCAAGCGCGTGGACGGGACAGGTCTGGCCGCTTGAGCCACGCCCGACCTCAACCTCGCGCCATCCGGTCTTGGCATTGAGGGTGAGCAGGGCGCCGCCGTCGAAGACTTCGACCCAGCCGCCGGAGTCCGGTGTATCGTCCTTATGCACATCGAGGCAGACCACCTCCGACCGGCGCAGGCCACCTGCATAGCCCAAAAGCAAGATCGCCCGGTCTCGGAGCCCGCGGAGATCGTAGGAAAGGGTGGCCACCATGGCCTGGATGTCCTCAGGCAGGATCGCTTCCTTCTGGACCGGCGGGCGCGCATGCTTGCGTTTGATCCCGGCCAGAACGGTGGCGATATGCCGGTCCTTGCGATCAAGAGTGAACCCGCGCTGTCTGTAGTTCCAGGCAAGCCCCGAGAGACGGCGCTCGATCGTGGAGACCGAAAGGGTAGGGGCCTTCCCGGTTGGTGCAGCCAGATCAGCCACATAAAGTCCAATCATCTCGGGCGCGGGGGGCAGAGGTTCCGTGCCTTTCAACCGGCACCAGCGGCTGAAGTGTTTCCAGTCGGCCGCATAGGCCTTGTTCGTGTTCCCGGCTGTCGAGGCCTCGGCGTAGCCACGGGCGGTATCGATCAGCCGGTCGAGTGCGCCGGAGCCGGCCACATTGGCGGGCAGGGCGATTGAGGCTCGGTCCCGAGAGGTTCTCTTGTCGTGTTCGTCACCGTTCAACGAGTCATAGGACGCTGAGCTCGAAATCTCTGCGCCAGACGCGTCGGAATCCTCGATTTTGGTGCTGTTATTCGTAGGACTGCTCATGTTTTCGAGCATATCATTTTTACGCCCGATAATGCAAGATTATCGGACATCATGGCAAAAGATAGAGCGAGGCGTTTTCTGTGCTATTTTCTGGAGCAAAGCGCCGCGATGGTTTAGGCTTCAGTCATGACATTTGCCCGACCGGAACACTCCATCGACACAGACACTCTACCCCGGATGCCCGCATGGGTCACCTCGGCACGTCCTGAAGCCTTTGAAGATGTGGCGTTTTTATCAGGCGCGGCGCTGAACCACCTGCATCTTGTGTTGGGACGCGAAGAGGTCCCCAAAGCCTTGTTGCGGGATCGGCTGGCGCTGCGAGCGGCCGAGGCATGTGCCGGGTTTTCTGGTCGTCCGGAAAGAGCCCCAGAGCTGCGCGACGCGATTCATCTTCTGCGCCCTGGCGATCTACCTGGTCCCGCGGGGGAAACTTACCTTGCCTGGCGTCGCGCGGTGGAGCGGCCGGTGTCGATCAAGGCTCTGGGCCGAGCCTTGCCGATCTTGGAGTTGGGCCAGATTGCTACATGGCTCGATACGGGGAAGGGAGCGCCGGTGACCCGTGCCGCGATGGCGCTGGATGCTGTCCTGACGGAGGCACCCCGTGCCGAAGTCCCGGCGTTGATCCTCGCGGACGCCGCCCTCGCCCAGGCGCTTGGTTGGGATCATGTCGTGCCGCTGCTGGCCGCGGGTTTGAAACGCACAGACCTGCGCAAGCGGGGTGACGATTTGCGCCTAGCCTGTCATCGCGCAGTGACCGCATCCGCGGTCGAGGCCGCGCGTCTGGCTGTCGATCTCGCGCGTCGGGCTTCGCTTTTGAAAGGAGTTGCACCAAAGCTTCGGGCCAAGGGGGCAGGGGCGGCGGTGAAAATATTCCTGACGCAGGACGCCGTGGCGCCCAGTGCCCTGCCTTTGCCGGACCGCGCGGCGCGGCGGCTCTGTGACCGGCTTGTCGATCTCGGCGCGGTCCGTGAGCTAACCGGGCGCGACACATTCCGGCTCTACGGGGTGTAGCCATGAGCATGGACAGCGAAAGTGGGAACCGGTTTCGCGGTTCGGACATGCGACCGGAAAGGAAGTCGAAGGATCGACCAGAAGCTGAGCTTGATCGCGAGTTGCTCGACCTGCCACCGGAGTTGCGCTGGCGGGAATGGATGCGCCGGATCGAGGCGGTGCTGTTTGCCTCTGCCTCGCCTGTACCGCGCGAGGATCTGGCGCGCATAGTGGGGCAGGGGACTTCGGTTGATCTGCTGTTGGAAGACCTTGCCGCTGATCTGGAAGGGCGGGCGTTCGAGATTGCCATGGTCGCAGGGGGGTGGATGTTCCGGACGCGGCCTGTTTACGCGCCTGCGATCCGCGCCGCAGCGGATGTCGGAGACCAGTTGCTGGACCTGAACGAGTTCGACGTCGCGATTTTGGCGGCCATCGCCTACCACCAGCCGATCACCCGCGATGGGCTCAAAGACATCTTTGGCAAAGAGATCAGCCGGGACCTGATCGGAAGGCTGCATGCGCAGGGTCTGATTGGAACTGGGCCGCGCGCGCCGCGTCGTGGTGCCCCCTATACCTTCGTGACCACAGACGCGTTCCTCGCAGCTTTCGGGCTGGAGAGCTTGCGCGACCTGCCAGATGCTGAACAGCTGAATGATGCCGGGCTGGCCGCGCGCGCCTGAAACTCACCGGGAATTTTTACAGCGCTTGCCGCTGCTGATCGAGCCGCGCGGCCGCCTGAACGAGATCCGCCAAATGCGGGCCAGCGGTGGTAGAGCAAGGCCCAGCTTTGGGCCGAGGCAGGACGGCATCGCTGAAAGATGTGACCAGTCCGCTCCAAGCTGGCGCAGCCTGAACGACGCGTTTCCAATAGATAATCGCGGAACTTCTTCTCTTTTCGAACGGCGTCGACCGCCCTTCCGCCAATTTCTGAAACAGCTGATAGCGATCCCGATGAGAGAGGCGCGCGATGGACATTGGCCGTCGACTAAATTGAAAGCAGGCTGATCCAAGAAGGTCCGGGAGTGATCGCCCCTCTGCCATTCGATGCCCTGATGCCTGCAGACGAAGCAGATCGTCGATCAGACGCTCAAGACGCCGAACCCCATTGGTGGCAGGACGGATGCGTTTGCAGAGGGCCGCGCCGCACCAGGCGCAGATCTGATGCGGCACAAGACGCTTCTGGCTGAACGGAGCCAATCCTTGTCCGCAGGATGGGCACCTGTCCCGAAGTCGGCAGCCGTGGCGAAAGCAAGAAACGCGTGTCGCGAGGCGCCAGTCTCGGCGAAAATAGGGCGTTTCGTCTTCCGTCAGACAAGCGGGACAGAACTGCAGCCAGGTAACCTGCCTCCTGGGTGCGCAACTCTGCTGAGGCGATGCCCGCAGGGGCAAACGCAGCACAGCCAAAGGGTCAGGGGCAATGGTCAGAGCCGCGATGTCTTCCACGGGTATGCCGGTATGCTCTCGCAGAAACTGCAGGATGCGATCGGGCAACGCCCGATCAAGCCGCGCCGACCAGTTCTCACCCGGCGCTCCGAGAAGCGTGCCAAAATAGTGCGGAGGTATGCCGTTCGCGTAGGCGAGGCGGTGCAGCCAACTCGACAGAAGTTCACCTGGTGCGGGCATAATGCTCACTGGCCAACGGCTTCCCGCCACACTTTCATACCGCTCTGCAGATGTGACGGATATCTCGGTCGGCCCAAACCTCATGTCATATCGTGACGCAAAGCGGAATTACGGCGCCTCGAGAGAGGCACATAGCCGAGGTCCCACAGGGTTGCGCCCGTGATCCGGCCCTCACCGCGCGAGATTGCCGCCACTGCGGCACGGGTGACGATCTCGACAACCTCGCCGATCAGCCCCTCTGACAGATCATGGATGATCTTCGCCAAGGGTTCGCGCGACAGATCGGAGGTGTCGGCGAGCGGCAGACTGGCTTCCAGGCTGTCGAGAAGCGTCGCGAATTCCTCGTCATACGGCCATCGTGGAATGGGGATCGTATCGAAACGTGAGCCCATTTCGTCGGTGTCATGCACCGCATCGTAGATCGCGATTTCGCCGACAAGGACTGGTGAGATGTCATGCACCCGTGCGATCCGCCGCAAGAACGAGAAGATGGCCTTCACATCCTGGCGCCGCCCGCGCAATGCGCTGTGGAACTCGTCGAAGATCAAAAGGCGCGGCTTCAGGCGCTCCAGAAGATGATCGACCTGATCGCCGGCGCGGGACAGGCTGCGCCAGCCCGCGGCTTGTGGCGCGCGCAATCCGGACAGGATGCTGGCATAGAAATGCGACAGGCCTGCACCTTCCCGGGTCTGGATCACCCACACCTTTTGCTGGTCGGCGGTACGCAGATGTTCGATGGCGAAGCGTTCGGCGATCATGGTCTTGCCGTTGTGGTAGGGACCGGCAAGCAGCAAACCGCGTGGGCGCAGCGATGGCGGTCGCTCGAGCAGCAGTCGCATCGCGTCATGCGCCGCGCCGGCGGCCGGATGGCTGATCCAGCGCGGCGCGCGAACATGGGCGATCCGCACTGCGTCATCGGCCTGCAAGAGCGGGATTATGGCGGGCATGAGGTGATCCGGCACCCTACCAATCCTCGACAGGGAAGACCCGCCGAGGGCGATCCGGATCGAGCTTTTCTTGGGTCGGGACGGAAGGCGCGGCGAAGTCGGCATAAGGCTTCTTTGCCTCGGTGGCATGCCGGGCGCGGGTCATCTCCTTCAACCGGCTTTTGGGGGTTTTGGCGGCGGCAGCAGTGGCTGCGATTTCGCGTCGGATGGCTGATGCCTCCTGCACAGGGCGCCGCTGGATTTCACGCCGCTGCTGTCGATCCGCCTGGTGCTGCCAAAGCGTGATCGGCTCGGCCAGTCCGTCCCGTCGCCTGACCGGCCGCCAGGCCTGCGTATCCGGATCCTTGACGTAGACATGGCTGATGTCGCGAGGATCATAGCACAGATCGAGCGGCTCCAGCCGGTCACGACGCGCAACCAGCGGGCCAAGCCAGGGCTCGAAATAGTCGATGGCGAAGAGACTGATGCCCTGAGGTGAAATTTTCCGCGTCTTGCGTGGCAGGAAATTCAGCAGCACATCGACAGGCGCATCGATAGGCCGGTCCTTCGGCTGGAACCGATCTTCCCACTCTTTCGCCGGAACGGTCAGCCTGCGCGCATTCTGGCTCAGGTTGTGGTCGATGATCGCGAGCGCGATGCAGCGTTCAAGATCCGCGAAGCTGAGCCGTGCCCGCGCTTCCGAGGCATAGTCGCCCCGATCCGCGATGGAACGCCCCGTCTTGCCGGGCAAGGCGCGTAGCGCGGTGTTCACTTTCCCAAGCAGGCGTTCCACGACTCCGCCCCGATGCACGGTGCCCTTGTTCCGCATGCGTATGGCGATGCCATAGTCCGCGCATCCTCTGCTGAAGGTGCTGCTCTGGAACTCCTTGGCGGAATCGACGACGATTTGCTTCGGGCGACCGTGCATCGGCCAGGCATGATCGATACCGCGTTCTGCCAGCCAGTCAATCTTGCAGCACATCGCGTGCGCCAGACAAAGCGCGACAGACAGTCGTGACGGCCGCTCGAGGGTCAGGCAGAAGCCGATGATCGCGCTCGTGGCCACATCTGCAGCGATGGTCAGATAGGGACGACCAACGAAGACACCGTGGTCATCAATCACCTCAACAAATTGGATGTCTGCCGGCGTGTGATCGATCTGGACAACGTCGAGCGCGTGGTTAGCCCGGATGTAGCCCGGTCGCGGCTTCAGCCGGTGCAGGTGTTTACCATCCGACAGGCGGCGGCGGGCAATTTCTTCCGGGGCGAACAGAATGGGGATCCGCCGGGCGACAGTGACATAGGCGGGTGGAGTGTGCCCTTCCTCTGCGCAGCGGGTGCGGATCTCTTCAACGATCGGTGTAAGGTCCGGCTGCTCCGGGCGCAACCACATCTCCCGCAGGGTCACCGCGATGATGTTCTCGACTGCGGGGTTGATCCTTGGTTGTCTTGTTCCACTCCTTCGCGGCAGAAGGGACGATACCCTGCGCTCTTCCCGATACCGCGCCAGATAGTTGTAGACTTGGCGTGTCGAGAGCCGCAGCTCGGATGCCGCGCGCATCACGGCCTCACGCACCGGCGCCGCTCCGTCAAGAATCCGGTCCAACTCGCGCGCGGTACGCGTCGCCTTGGCCCACGCTTCATCCGAGGCATGCGCTTCGCCGGACGTCATCGATATGAAACTTCCGAGACCGGCTGGGTCATGCGCCAACAGGGCGGCCACTTGCTGAAATACGTAGCCAAAATTGAAGCCTTAAGCTGAAAAATGATGTGTGCTTACCCCGTATCATCCAGAAATCACGTAATAATCATGTGCTGAAATGGTGAAGAAAATGCGACACTGGTTCCTGCCGGGGCCGCTCGAAGAAGAACCGGATGATTTGCCGCCCGGGCCACGGGCGGAACCGTCCGACATTGCTGTCATCGACGACTGGGCAAAGGCGGAAGCGGCTCAGGCTGCGCGGCTGGCAAAGGTGGCTGGACGCCTGGGTGCGCTGGATTACCGCTTGCTGCGTGGCCCGGATGGCTGGAGACATAGACTGGCACTGATCGAGGCGGCAGACCTCAGCTGGCTTGCGGGGGATCGGGTGAGTTCTGACCGCCTCGCTCTTTGGATATCAATGCGATTGTCTGGCGCACAGGATGACCCGAATGCCTTGGCAAGAGTTGGCTGGGCTGTTCGCCGCCTGATGGGTGGTCCGGGTCCGATGGTCGATCTGGCGGCCTTTCTGGACCGCCGCGATCCCGAGAACATCGAGGATGCCACCGAGCGGCTAGAGGAGCGCGCGGGCGGATGGCTGGAGGTGATGAAATCAGCTGTTCATCTACACCCGATCACGCGGGCTTGCATGGGGTTTCACCTCTGGGGCTTGGCGGGTCTCGGGCAACAAGGCGACCAGATCGAAGCAGCCGTTACCGCGGCAAGGATCACGGCCAGCGACGGAAAGGGAGCGAACTTTGCACCACTAGCTATGGGTGGGGCAGGGGGGCTGCGCGCGTCGGGCTTACCACCGGAGCGTCTTGCTCGCTGGCTGGATGGGATGGAGACTGCCTGCCTGACCGCGATGCGGCACTTAGACGATATCGAGACATGGTCAGCGAGAACAGAAGCAGAGATGATCTCGCTCTCAGGCAAAACTCCACCGGCTTTGCGCGCCGTGCTGACCGAATGGCCGCTCCTCTCCGCACCGATGGCCGAGACCCTGACCGGCACCAGCCGTGCGGCGGTCCAGCGGAACCTGACCTGGATGGAAGAAAGGGGATTGGTCCGTGAGGTAACAGGGCAGGGAAGGTTTCGAATGTGGCGGACAGCAAATTAGAATTTGCCTAAATGCGAAGAGGAACATGCCCAAGCGCGATTTCAGCCATTCAGTTTCCAGTAAAATACGCGACCTTCAGGAGAGGCGTGAGCACCTCGAAGCCGCGGCGCCGGATCGAGCGATGGATCTTGCGGTATCTCTCTGCCTGCACCTGTCCGAGTTGATCAGCTTGGCCAGCTACAGCCTGATTCGTGGAGGTGGTGTCAAATGGCTAGTTGCCGGTTTGAGCGGGGTTTCTTCGCTGCCCGCGATATTGGTCACGGTGTTCCTAGCGCGGAAGCCAAGGACTGTCCGGTTTGATTGCCGCGGATTTCCTCAAGCACACCTTTTAGGCCACCTCCGTCAGCGCATCGATGACGGGGCATTCGGGCACATCGTCTCCGCTGCATTGCGCCACGGTGGACGACAGGACGTGTTCGATGCGCTTGAGATCGGCGATCTTGGCGCGGACCGAGGCGAGATGCGCATTCGCAAGAACCTGCACTTCGCCGCAGGTCTGGGCCCCGCCATCGACCAATGCGAGCAGATCGCGAACTTCGTCGAGCGTGAACCCCAGCTCGCGCGCGCGCATGATGAAGCGCAGACGCGCGACATGCCTGTCATCGTAGACACGATAGTTTTTGCTGGAGCGCGGCGGCTCGGGCATCACGCCGATGTTCTCGTAGTATCGAATGGTCTCGAGGTTGCAGCCGGTCAGTTTGGCCAGATCTCCGCGCCTTAGGACCTTCACCGATCTGTGATGATTATTCACACCAAACCCCCTTGAGCCTGTACCAGCTACAGACCCTAGATTGAGATCATCACTGAGGCAAGGATGATTCGAACCATGACTGAAACCACCTCCGTAGGCCGCCAGACGGCAATGGACGAAACCCCGGCAGCCGACAAAAGGGCATGGGCGACAACCGGGCTTGGCGTGCTGGGCGCGCTGGCTATGACGTCGTGCTGCATCCTGCCGCTGGTGCTGGTGAGTTTCGGCGTCACCGGCGTGTTCATTGCCCAGTTGGGTGCGTTCTATCAATACAAGTGGATCACTTTTGCGCTGAGTGCCGCCTTCATCGGCTATGGCTTTTACATGGCGTATCGCCCGATCCCGGCTGAGGCCTGCGCCGACGGCACCTGTGCGCGTCCGATGAACCGAACACTCATGCGATCCATTCTCTGGGTTGCCACCGCGATCGTCGCCGTGGCGATGATCTTCCCTTACCTGACACCCTACATCCTGTCCTACTGAAAGGCTCGACCTATGAAAAATCTCTATCTCGCACTCGCGACCCTGGGAATTCTGGCCGCAATGCCCGCCAGTGCTGATGAACAGCGCATCAATGTCGGTGTCGGCGAACTTACCTGCCCAACCTGTTCGTTCACCGTCGCGGCGGCCATGCGCGGCGTGCCCACGGTCGAAATCATTGACTTCCAGGAAGGCGAGGAGTTTGGCACGGGCACTTACGTCGTGGCCTTCGACGATCAGGCAGCCAACCCCGACATGATCATCGAGGCGGTTCTGGCCAACGGCTATCCGGCCGAGGTGCTCCAGGCAGGGGACTCCTGAGCAGGGAAGGACGGGTAGGGCCATGGATGACAAGCACATGGGCGGGCTTCTGGCCTTCGTCATTGCCGCGCCGATCATGGTGATCTGCTGTGGCGGCGGGGGCCTCATCCTTGCCGCCATTCTCGGCGGGATTGGCGGGTGGTTGACGGGGCTCGGCGGAATTGCCGCGGTCGTCACGGCAATCGGCGCGGCGCTGGTTGTTCGCGAGATCAGGCGCAGCGGATCAGCAGGTGTCGGTGATGCGCCGGACGAGACCAGTACCAAAACCAAGGCCACCGCCCAGAATATCCACCGCCCGGCCGATGTCGCGGCCGAGTAGAGCAACGCACCGAGACAGGTCTTTTGGCTGTTCGGGACAATCCCGGCTCCGGTGGCACCACGCAAATCATCTACCCGACATAAGGAAACAAATTATGATGCCTTCAGACGACACATCTTCGAACGGCCTTTTGAAAGTGGGCATCATCGGCACCATCATTGTGGCGCTCTGCTGCTTTACACCCATTTTGGTGATCCTTTTCGGCGCGGTCGGCCTGGCCGCCGTCGTCGGATATCTGGACCTCGTGCTGTTTCCGGCACTGGGCGTCTTTATCCTGCTGACCATCTACGCGCTCTGGCGCAAGAACGCGCGCGGCTCGGCATCCTGAGGGAAACTGGGCTGACATCCATCAAAATGACGCCTGAGACGCAACATTGAAGAGAAAAACCTTATGACGAAGAGTTACGACCTTATCGTGATCGGCGGCGGAACCGGCGGCAATGGCGTCGCCCGGATGGCGGCGAATGCCGGCTGGAGCGTCGCCAGCATCGATAGCGAGCCCCATGGCGGCACCTGCGCATTGCGCGGTTGTGATCCCAAGAAGATGCTGATCGCCGTCACCGAGGGCGTCGATTGGGCGGAAAACATGAAAGGTAAGGGGCTGGAGGCGCAGCCTTCGGTCAACTGGTCCGACATGATCGCCTTCAAGCGCAGCTTCACCGACAACATGCCACCGCGCATCGAGGCCGGGCTGGAAAAGGCCGGGATCGACGTCTTGCACGGAGAGGCGCGGTTCACCGGCCCCGATACGATCGAGTTGAACGGCGAGACCCTTAGGGCGACGCATTTTCACATCGCCACTGATGCCCGGCCGATGACGCTGAACATCCCGGGCGAGGAGTATCTCGCCACCAGTACCGATTTCTTGGAACTGCCCGAACGTCCCGACCGCATCGCCTTTGTCGGCGGCGGGTTCATCGCGATGGAATTCTCCCATGTGGCAAAGCGCGCAGGCGCCAGCGAGGTGACAGTGCTGGAAATGATGGACCGCCCATTGGGCAACTTCGATCCCGATCTGGTCGCGATGCTGATCGAGGCGACCGAAGAGCTCGGCGTCGATCTCCGCACCAAGGCGAAGGTGGCAATGATCGAAAAGCAGAGCGACGAATTCGTGGTCACCGTGGAACATCCCGACGGCACCGAAACGATCACTTGCGACCTAGTGGTGCATGGCACCGGCCGCGTGCCAAACATAGACGGGCTGAACCTCGAGGCCGCTGGCGTCGAATACGCGCGCCGCGGCATCAAGGTGAGCAACGCGATGCGTACCACTAACCCGGCCATCTTCGCTGCCGGTGATTGCGCCGATAGCGGATTGAACCTGACCCCCGTCTCGGCGGCAAAGGGACGCGTCGCTGGTAAAAACCTTCTGGCCGGAGAGGACGCGCGGGAGATCAAGTATCCGCCGATCCCGTCAGTGGTCTTCACCCTGCCGATGGTGGCCACGGTAGGCTTGTCGGAAGCGGCGGCCAGAGAGCAGGGGCTGAAATTCGATGTGCATTTCGAGAAGACCGAGGGCTGGTATTCATCCATGCGCGTCGGCGCGAAACACACCGGATTCAAGGTTCTTGTCGAACAGGGCAGCGGGCAAGTTCTCGGCGCGCACCTGATCGGGCCAGGAGCCGAGGAGCAGATCAATCTTTTCGCCATGGCCATGGGTTCCGGGCAGACCGCAAATCAGATCAAGGCGATGATTTTCGCCTATCCGAGCTACGCCTCCGACATCGGGTCAATGGTGTGAAACGAGTTTTGACCAAGCCACGACGACGGCACCGGTTGCTAAAAAGAAGGAAATGACCATGGACCAGACCGTCAAGGCGCATGATTGCTGCTCGACCAACGGAACCAACAGCGGCAGCTATGACCTGATCGTGGTTGGCGCCGGCTCGGCCGGATTCTCCGCTTCGATCACCGCTGCCGAGGCTGGCAAACGGGTGGCACTTGTCGGGCATGGCACGATCGGCGGCACCTGCGTGAACGTCGGCTGTGTGCCGTCCAAGGCAATGATCCGCGCCGCCGAGGCGGTCCATGGCGGCGCGTCCGCTGCCCGGTTTCCGGGCATCTCGCCTTGTGCCCATGCCGTGGACTGGGGTGGCGTGGTGAAAGGCACCGCCGATCTGGTCGAGGAGATGCGGCAGAAGAAATACATCGACCTGCTGCCCGCCTATGAGAACGTCACCTATATCGAGGAAGGCCCGGCGCGACTGGTCGAGGGTGGCGTCGCTGTCGGAGGCCGGGTGATATCCGCGTCGCGCGTCCTGATTGCCACCGGGTCTCGCCCGCATATACCTGTAATTGACGGGATCGAGGCCGTAGAGGCGTTGGATTCCTGGGGACTGCTGACTCTACCCGACCGGCCCGAAAGCATCCTCGTTCTGGGCGGCGGCTATATCGGCTGCGAGCTGGCGCAAATGGCCTCGAGACTGGGGGTGAAGGTCACGCTAGTGACCCGCTCACGCCTTCTGCCAGGCGCCGAGCCGGAGGTGACCGAGGCGCTGACGGAGGCGCTGAAGGTCGAGGGCATCACGGTCGAGACCGGTCTTGCTTACGTCTCGGTCGCGAAAGCTGCGGGCGGCGTCAGTCTGACTGTCGAACGGGGTGGCAAGACCGAGGATCTGACCGCCGAACGGCTGGTTGTGACCACCGGCCGGATCGCCAATTCCGAGAACCTTGGATTGGAAGAGCTTGGCATCGAGACCGATGCGCGCGGCTCGGTCATGGTCGGCCCCGACATGGCGACCACGCGTGCCGGCGTCTGGGCCGCGGGCGATGTCAGTGACCGTGACCAGTTCGTCTACATGGCGGCCTATGGTGCCAAGGTGGCGATCAATAATGCCCTTGGATTGGAGCAGATGCGCTATGACAACGCGGCGATGCCGTGGGTCGTGTTTACCGACCCGCAAGTGGCCGGCGTCGGCCTTTCGGAGGCCGAGGCCAAGACGGCGGGGTACGACGTCAAGACCAGCGTGATCACGCTCGACAACGTCCCGCGCGCCGCCGCTGCACGCGATACCCGCGGCGTGATCAAGCTGGTGGCCGACGTCAAGACCGACCGTCTGCTGGGCGGCCAGATCGCGGCACCGGAGGGATCGGACACGATTCAGACACTGGCCATGGCGCTCAAGTTCGGCATGACCTCCAAGGCCCTCGGCGAGACCATCTTTCCATATCTGACCACGGTAGAGGGACTGAAACTGGCGGCCCAGACTTTTGACAAGGACGTGGCCAAACTCAGTTGCTGCGCGGGGTGACACCATGGGGCCGACCGAGAAATCCGACTTTCTCTCAACCCTTCCCGGGGTGCTGATCGGCTGGGGCTTGCCAATCGCCGCGATGCTCCTGGCGATCGGCGTACCGCATCCGGTCAAGACATGGGTCTGGGTCGGCGCGCTGATCTGGATGGGAGCAGCTTGTCTTTGGAATGCGCGCCGGTGCAAGCGGCGGCATTGTTTCTGGACCGGACCGTTTTTTCTGGTGATGGCGCTGGCCGTATTGGCATACGGGTTCGGCTTCGTGGATCTTGGCGACCAAGGCTGGAAGTGGCTGGGTGCGCTGATCGGGATTGGCGCGTGGGCTATCGCGGCCATCACGGAGCGCGAGGGCAGGTATCGTTGATGGGCCGTGCGGAACGACGACTTTTGACCGTCCCTGTTGGCGTCGCCTGCGATTTTGCAGAACACTTGGTCAATCGACAGGAGAGTGCTGTATCCGCGCGATGGATTATTGGACCACGGAGCTTGATGCAAGTCATAACCGGACCGTCCGTAGCCTGAGGGCATTTCCGATTACCGAAACCGAAGAAAGACTCATCGCAGTGGCTGCAAACATTGGAGAGATCAACAGCCCGAAGAATGGATACAGGATCCCCGCTGCGATCGGTACGCCAGCCGTGTTGTAGATCATCGCGAAGAAGAGGTTCTGCCGGATGTTCCGCATCGTCGCCAGCGAAAGACGCCGCGCGCGGACAAGTCCGTTCAAATCGCCCTTCAACAGCGTGAAGCCGGCACTCTCAATGGCCACATCTGCACCGGTTCCCATTGCGATCCCGACGTCCGCCTGTGCCAGGGCAGGCGCGTCATTCACGCCGTCGCCAGCCATCCCGACCTTGCGACCCTCGGCCTGAAGCTCGCGGATGATGCGCGCCTTGTCTTCGGGCAAGACATCGGCCCGGACATCATCGATCCCAAGCCGTGACGCGACGGCACGCGCCGTGCGTTCGTTGTCACCTGTCGCCATGACAATCCGGAAGCCCAGTTCATGCAGCGCCTTCAATGCGGCGGGCGTCGTTTCCTTGACCGGATCGGCGACACTGACAAGGCCCGCCACGGCGCCGTCGATGATGACGAACATCACCGTTTCTCCTTCGTCGCGACGTGCGTTAGCAACTTGGGTCGCGGCAGGCGCGTCGATTCCAAGCTCACCAAGCATTCGCGCGTTCCCGAGAGCGACGGACTTACCGTCCACGCTTCCCTTGACCCCCATGCCGGTGACCGCCTCGAAGTCTTGCGCGCTGGCAAGGTCTATCCCGCGCGCCTCGGCCCTGCGAACAATGGCCTCGGCCAGTGGGTGCTCCGACCCGCGTTCAAGGCTGGCGGCCAGCCGCAGGACCTCTTCCTCGTCATGGCCGTCCTCGGGAAGGACGGCGGCAAGCTCCGGCTTGCCCATGGTCAATGTGCCGGTCTTGTCGACGATCAGGGTGTCGACCTTCTCGAACGCTTCCAGGGCTTCGGCATTCTTGATGAGAACGCCCGCCTGGGCCCCACGTCCGGTTGCCGTCATGATCGACATCGGTGTCGCGAGCCCCAGCGCACAGGGACAGGCGATGATGAGCACCGCAATCGCGGAGACGAGACCATAGGCGAGGGCAGGGGTGGGCCCCCAGATCGACCAGGCAATGAACGACACGATGGCCACGGCGATCACGGCCGGGACAAAATACCCGGCCACCGCGTCGGCGAGCTTCTGGATCGGCGCACGCGATCTTTGTGCGGCTGCCACCATCTCGACGATCTGCGCAAGCATCGTGTCCTCGCCGACGCGTTTCGCTTCGATGATAATACTGCCAGTGCCGTTGATCGTGGCACCGGTAACGGCATCACCTGTCACCTTTTCGACCGGCACGGGTTCGCCGGTGAGCATCGACTCGTCGACAGAGGACCGCCCGTCGATCACCTCGCCATCCACCGGCACTTTCTCGCCCGGTCGTACCCGGATGTGTTCGCCGATCTGTACATCCTCAAGCGCCACTTCCTCCTCACTTCCATCGGCACGGATAATGCGGGCGCTCTTGGCGGCAAGGTCGAGCAGAGCCCGGATGGCGGAGCCGGTTCGCTCACGTGCGCGCAGCTCTAGTATCTGACCGAGCAGAACCAGCACGACAATCACTGCCCCTGCCTCGAAATAGATGCCAACGTTGCCCTGGTCGTCGCGGAAGCCTGCGGGGAAAAGGCCTGGTGCGATCACCGCGACGGTGCTGAAGGTCCAGGCCGCGAAGACGCCCATCGCGATCAGGCTGAACATGTTGAGGTTCATGGTGCGGAAGCTCTTCCAACCTCGCACCAGAAACGGCCAACCGGACCAGAGGATGACCGGGGTCGCCAGGACCAGTTCAAGCCAATGCGCCACGCCTTCGCCAATCCAGGACCGTACTGGCAGGCCGACAAAGCCTCCCATGGCCAGGATAAGAACCGGAGCCGTCAAGACTGCACCGATCCAGAATCTGCGGGTGAAATCGACGAGTTCAGGATTTGGGCCTTCGTCACCTGTGGGCACGCCCTTGGGTTCCAAAGCCATCCCGCAGATCGGGCAATCACCCGGTCCGACCTGCTCGATCTCGGGATGCATCGGGCAGGTGAAAATCGTGCCCTCAGGCATCGGCTCCGGGGCCTTCCCTGCGCCCAGATATGTCTCTGGCTCGGCGTCGAACTTGCCCTTGCATCGTGACGAGCAGAACAGAAACTCTTCGCCCGCGTGAGTTGATCGGTGTTTGGCCGTCGCGTGATCGACCTTCATCCCGCAGAAGGGATCTATCTCTTCGCGCGTCTCTGTATTTGCAGTGTCCATGTCAGGTCCCTTCGCAAGGTTGCCGACATTCCACGTAATGCTTCTAGTGACTGGAAGGTCAATAGATGACCCGCAAATTTCCAAACAGATCTACTGCCGACGGAAACTTCCAACCTTCCAGCGCTGGAAATTGAATTTCGATGACAATGCTTTAGCTAAAATCTTAACAGAACCAAATGGAAGGAATTGAGTCATGATGGATGGTGGAATGATGGGTGGCGGAATGATGCTTGGAATGGGGGTCGTGTGGCTTCTTGTCGTTGTGGTGCTGATTCTCGCGATCGTGGCGTTGGTGAAATACCTGCGCACATAATGTCGTCGGTAGCATTGTCAGGTTCGCTCTCACCACCTTCAATCTGTCAGGCAAGAACGGCAGCATTGCACTCGTTGAAGGTTTTGGGACAGGCCATCGTCCGACTCGCAGTTATTAAAGGGTGTAGAAGCGACGTATTCTGCGCGCCAGACATGCGTGAGCCGACGATCCAAGGAAAATGATCAACCTCCCTTGACCTTCCAGTAAGTGGAAGCCCTATATCTGGTCCTGATAAGAGGATTGTCAGCCATGAATATCGGAAATGTCTCGGAGATGAGCGGTTTGCCCGCAAAAACAATCCGGTATTACGAGGATATCGGACTCGTGCAACCGTCGCGGCGTGAAAACGGGTACCGCGATTTCGCTGTTCAGGATCTGCACAAGCTGGCGTTTCTTGGCCGGGCGCGGTCGTTGGGTTTCAGCATCGAGGAATGTCGCACGCTGTTGTCATTATACGAGGATCGCGAACGGTCCAGCGCCGACGTCAAGGCGATCGCCCAAAGTCACCTCGCGCGGGTGGACCAAAAAATCGAGGAGTTGCAGGCGCTGAGCGCGACGCTTCGCAATCTTGTCGTTCGCTGCCATGGCGATGATCGTCCTGACTGCCCGATAATGGATGACCTGACGGGTTCCGACCTCGCGGAGACGCAAAAATATCCCGCTGGAACAACCTACTGAACACTGGTAAATTAGTCATATGCACTTCGTCGCCCGCCTCATCATTATAGCCGTCCTTGCCGCCTTCGCGGCAAGTTCGGTTGCGCATGCGGCCGGTTCGGCCAAGATGGCATCGGAAATGATCACAGCCGGAGCTGAAATGCCAGGTGCTGACTGTGAGGCGTGCGATGGTTCGGCGGGACCCTCAGGCATCGCTTGCGATTTCGTATGCAACTCGGCGACCGCCGCCGCGCTGTTGGAAACGTCGGCGGAATTTGGTCTTCATGCAATTTCGAGCGCGCATGGAATGCCGATCGCGCGTGATTTTCGCGGTCTGACCAGCCCCCCTGCCAAACAGCCTCCAAGATTCCTTCTCTGATCTGACACGCGCCGCGGTTTCGCGGCCGCAGTGTCATGCCGTGACGCCGGAGCAATGCCGCTCCGCGTTGCGGGTATTTCCAACCGCAGTTGCCGCTTTGGCTCCAGCGGAGAACCGAATTATCAGAGAGCCCCAGTCCGATGTCTTTGAAATACAAACCTACCGTCACGCGCCGCGCCTTTGTCGCGTCGTCGCTCGCGGGTGTCATTTCCACCACTCTGTCTTTTCCGGGGGCGGCGGAAGCCGCCACCCAGAAATTCTCGCTCCGGGCCGCACAGGGAAGAACAAGGATTGTTCCTGAGCCACATTCCGACACCGCGGCCTGGTGCTACAACGGCAAAGTACCGGGCCCGGAGATCCGCATCCGGCAAGGCGAACGCCTGCAGGTCGAGGTTACCAACGACCTTGCAGAGGAAACCACCGTGCATTGGCATGGTATCCGGCTTCCGAACGCAATGGACGGGGTGCCGCACCTTACACAGGTGCCGATCGCCCCGGGCGACAAGTTCGTCTATGAATTCGATGCAGTCGATGCCGGCACCTTCTGGTATCACCCACATCAGCGCAGCTTCGAGCAAGTCGGGCGCGGTCTCTACGGTCCCCTTATCGTCGAGGAGGCCAATCCCCCTCGTGTCGACCGCGAAGTTATCTGGGTGCTGGACGACTGGCGACTGACCGACGACGCATCGATTTCTGACGATTTCGGCAATGCCCATGACGTGAGTCACGCGGGCCGCCTCGGCAACACCGTGACGATCAACGGTCTTGTGCCGGAGACATTCGCCGTGGCATCAGGGGAGCGGATCCGCCTCCGCCTGATCAACGCCGCGAATGCCCGGATCTTCGCGCTCGATTTCGGGGACCATACACCGCGCATCATCGCGCTCGACGGCCAACCCGTCACGCCACATGACCCGCCGGGCGGTCTTGTCGTTCTTGGACCCGCAATGCGCGCCGACGTAATCCTGGATTGCATCGGTGAGCCCGGCGCGCAATCCCAGCTTGTCGACCGTGCCTATCGCGGGAACGATTTTCGAGTCCTCGATTTCACCTACGCTGATACCGCCCTGCGCGAGGCTACACCGGACTGGCCGATCACACTGCCAGTCAACCCTATTCCCGAACCAGACCTGAGTTCCGCGCAGCGTCATGAGGTGACGTTCACCGGCGGGATGATGGGCATGATGGTGGAGCGGGAGATGGGCCTGGAGCCGCGTGGAGGCATGATGGGCGGCGGGATGATGGGCATGATGCATGACGGGCGCGGCATCTGGTTCGTCAACGGAAAAGGCGCCGAGGGGCATGTGCTCGACCCGTTCCTGACGCTTAAACGCGACGCAAGTCACATTCTGGAAATGACCAACGCGACCGCTTTTGATCACCCGATTCATCTGCACGGCCACTCATTCCGCGTGATCAGCCGAAACGGTGCGCCGACGCCGCATCGGGAATGGCAGGACACGGTGCTCATGGCGCCCCGCGAACGGGTCGAGATCGCCTTCGTCGCCGACAACCTCGGCGACTGGATGTTCCACTGCCACATTCTCGAACACCAAGCTGCGGGAATGATGGGCGTGATCCGCGTCGCATGAGCTCCGGAGGAGGACAAGATATGACAAACAGTACCTTGAATTTTGAGCCGGACAGACGCCACTTCCTGGCACTGGGTATGGGTGCAGCCGCAGTGCTCGTATTGCCCGGCGCGGTGCGCGCGGCCGACCGGGCGGCCGATATTCGAACGCTCGCCTTCGACGGCGACACGCTGCTGATCGCAGGCGCAACACTGAGGGCGAGCCCCGATGACGGTGGCAGCTGGGAAGAGAGGCCAACACCCGCGCCGATCGCCTCGATCGCCACGCATCCTGCGCGTCCCGGACGTCTCCTTGCCGGACTGGCGCATGGAGGGGTGGCCGTGTCCAACGATGGCGGAGCGACATGGACTGCCCGAAGCGAGGGGCTAGCCTCCGGCGAGGTCACCGCGCTGGCTGTGGCCGCTGGAAATCCCGATATGTTCTATGCCGCGATCCGCGGCGATGGCCTTTGGAAGAGCGAAGATGCAGGCGCAACGTGGGCCCTGGCGATGGACCGGCCCTGGCTTGACGAGGCCGAGCGTGACCCTCTGACGCTGGCGTCGGTCGATCTCGAAACCGGGATGGGCGGCATATGGATTTATGCCGGAACCGAGAAAGGCCTGACCCGCGTGCCGGACTGTTTCTGCCGCTGGCAGGACGTTCAGCCGGGCAATGCGATGGACGCTCTTGTGACGGGTGATGCACCGCCTGCCGAGGCACCACTGCCGGCGAACGAGCCGGTCCTGTCGCTGGCCAGCGCCCTTACGACCCCTTCGACACTTTACGCGGCACTGCCGTCGGGGGTGTGGGCGTCGCAGGACGGCGGCGTGATCTGGTCGCACAAGGCAAAAGGGCAGGGGAGGGCCGTCGCGGTCCACCCTCGGGACGAAAATCACGTGTCCGCCCTCCTAGACGGCACTCTGAAACTTAGCCGCGACGCCGGCGCAACCTGGACCGCGATCACGGTCGCATGATGGAGAACCCCATGAACAGAAGAATTTTCCTGGCTTCGCTCGCTGCACTTGGTACCGGCGGCGTCTTCGCATTCACGACGCTGACCTCGGCGCAAAACACTGGAGACGTGACCAGTTCAACAACCTCTGGTTCGGCAAGCGGGCCGAAGCAAATCACAATCTGGCGCGATCCAGGCTGTGGTTGCTGCGACACCTACGCCGATTATCTGGAAGAGAACGGCTATCAGGTGACACGCATCGACGATCGGGATTTTGATAAGCGCTCGATCGAAGTCGGCGTTCCCGAGCAGGGGCTCGGCTGTCATCTGGCCGAGATCGAAGGCTATTATGTCAGTGGACTGGTGCCCTCGGAGATCCTGGAAAGGCTGGTCACGGAGAAACCCGACATCACCGGCATTACATTGCCGGGCATGCCTTCGAACGCGCCAGGCATGGCACGAGTAAAGACCGGTACGCTCAAGACCTATGCGTTCGGCGAGGGCGGGATCACCGTTTATTCCGATGAGTAACTGCATGGACATGATGACCGGCCCGATGATGGGGGTGATGATGTTCGGTGGAGGGCTTTTGCTCCTGCTCGTCGCCGCGGTTCTGGTGCTCAGCCTCGTCGCACTCGTGAAATACCTCAGGAGTTCGACGTGAGACGGGCCGCAACAATCGGTGCCGCTGTTGCCGCATTTACCGCGATCGGCTTTGCCGTCCTCGCGCAATCGGAAAGTGACGAGGATCTGGTGGACGGGCTGTCCTTCCTCGGCGACCCTGTGACCGCTGCGGACATCGCAGCAGGCGAAACTCTCTATGCGGAGAATTGCGCATCCTGTCACGGTGCCGAACTGGAGGGACAGCCCGATTGGCGGCGGCGTCTAGACAATGGGCGCATGCCCGCGCCGCCACATGACGAAACCGGCCATACCTGGCACCATTCGGACCGAAATCTCTTCATCGTGACCAAAGGTGGAGTCGGTGCCGTCGTGCCTGGCTACGAAAGCGATATGCCGGCGTACGAAGGCATCCTGACCGACGACGAGATTGCCGATGTTCTCTCTTACATCAAGAGCACCTGGCCGGATCGACAGCGCGAATTTCAGGCAGAAGTATCTGCCAACGACAAGGGTGATTTATGAGCGTGGCCGAGGAACCCCGCCGCCGGACGAGTCGGCTTGTCACCGTGCTGCCAGTTGCGATCTTCGCCCTCATCGGCGCGGGTTTTTATTGGGGGCTGTTCAAGGGTGACGACACTCTACCCTCGCCGCTTATTGGCAAGTCGGTGCCTGAGTTCGACTTGCCGCCGATAGAGGGGCGCGCCGACGGCCTGTCGACCGCCAACCTGAAAGGGCAGGTGTCCATTGTCAACGTCTGGGCGTCCTGGTGCGTCCCTTGCCGGGTCGAGATGCCCTTGCTGAATGAGTTGGCCGCCCGGAACGAAGTCGCGATTTTCGCCATCAACCACAAGGATCGGCCCGAGGATGCCTTGGGCTTTCTCACCGAACTTGGTGACCCATACACTCGCATCGGCGCCGACCGGAACGGGCGCGTGTCCATCGATTGGGGCGTCTACGGCCTGCCGGAGACCTTCGTGATCGATGCCGAAGGGCGGATTGCCTACAAGCATATCGGCCCGTTCAACCGCCGTTCTCTGGAGGAAGACATCCTTCCCGTTGTGCGGCGCCTTCAGGAAGGAGCCGGATCATGAAACGACGCGAATTGTTGGCTGGCATGGCGGCGCTTGGCGTCGCTGGATCGGTTCAGGCACGACCCCTGATGCCGCTTCACGACAAGCCGCGAGAAATGCTGTCGCCGCCTTTCGTCGATGGACAGGGCCGCGATCTGACGCTGGCGGATTTCCGGGGCAGGGTGGTTCTGCTGAATCTCTGGGCGACTTGGTGCGTCCCTTGTCGCGAAGAGATGCCGACGCTCGACGGCTTGCAGGAAAAGCTGGGCGGTGACGATTTTCATGTCCTGCCACTGTCCATCGACCGCGCGGGAATGAAAGTGGTGCGCCGCTTCTACGAGGAAATCGGTATTCGCCATCTTGGAATGTACCTCGCCGACAGCACACGGGCGATGCTGGCCTTCGGCGCTCTGGGCCTTCCCACCACGATCCTGATCGACCGCGACGGTTTCGAGCGCGGCAGGCTTGTCGGGCCGGCTGAATGGGACAGTCCCGAGGTCATGGCCCAAATCCAGACCATCATCAACGAAAGGAGTGAATAACCAATGTCTGAAACTTCATCTCACAGTGAAAATCCGGAGGCACGCCCGTGGCGGCCGCAATTGGGACAGCGTGGCCTAATTCTTGCGTCAATGGCGATCATCGGTGCCGGGCTTTACCTGAACTGGGGCTGGGTGACGGCCATTGGGGCCGCCCCACTGATCTTGGCCGTGGCACCCTGCGCCGTGATGTGCGGGCTTGGCGTCTGCGTGATGTGCAAATCAAAATCATGTGACATCAAGAGCACGGCCGCAGAGCCGAGCCTGCCGAGGGACTGAACCCGAAAACCTCAAGAAACCTTAAGGAGAAACTGATGACACTTTTCAAGAAACTGAGCATGGCGACTGCCGTATCCACGCTTTTGGCCACCGGTGTATTCGCCCAGGACAACACCGGTTCGTCCGGCCAGATGATGGACGGTGAGAACGGAAGGGCCGGCAATATGATGGACGGCGACATGTCCGGCATGGACGGCATGATGCCCATGATGAAGATGATGCAGAAAATGGGCCCGATGATGGAGGCCTGCACCGAGATGATGGAGGCCATGAACAACTCCGAGGGTGAAACCACTCCTTCGACCGACAAGGGCTGATCAATCATCGCCGGGGGCCAAGGCCCCCGGCGATTTGACAGGGAAAAATAGATGATACTCAAAACTGCCCTTCGCATGCTTGCGGTCTTTCTCTGGCCCCTAATTTCTTTGCCCACGACTTCGCTGGCGCAGCAATCGACGCCGCTCGATCAGGTCGGGCAAGAGGGCATCAAAGCCTTGATCCTGCAAACCATCCGCGAGAACCCGGAAGTTCTGGTGGATACGCTCCTGGCCTTCCAGGAAGAGGCTCAGGCACAAGCCCAGGCCGAACAACGGGCTGCGACTCAGCGCGTGGGTGACCTTCTGCGGGCGGACCCGAACACCGGTGTGATGGGCAATCCTGAGGGCGAGATCGTGCTCGTCGAATTCTTCGACTACAACTGCCCCTACTGTCGACGCGCGGCCCCGGTCCTTTTCGAACTGAGCGAGGAGAATCCCGACCTGCGCATCATCATGCGGGAGTGGCCAATTATCGGACCCGACTCCGAGCTGGCGGCTCGAGCGTCGCTGGCGGCGACACAACAGGACAAGTTTGAGGCCTTCCACGAGGCGCTGATGGCGCAGCCGCGGGCCAATGCCGTCATGATCAGGCGGGCCGCTGAGCAGGCGGGGCTGGATTATGACCAGTTGCAGGCGGACATGGGCGCGCCTGAAGTCGATGCCCATATCGCAACGTCTCACGATCTTGCGCGGCAGCTTGGAATATCCGGCACGCCGACGTTTCTGATCGGGGAAACGCTCGTTCCCGGATTGTTGGAAAAGGCCGATCTTCAGGCTTTGATTGCGGAGGCCGGAGATGTCAATTGAACCCGGTGAAACCCCTCCGGAAGCGCGGCTCCTGAGATCCATATTGTGGGGCGCGGTATTTGTGGCCATTGCCGGGGTCGCAATATTCTCTGCCTTGGAAATGTATCTCGGCAATGGATCGAAGACTGTCCGCTATTCGGGCGAGGCGGATATTCGATCCGAATTTTCACTCACGGATCATACCGGACAGGAGGTGACCCAAGCTGATTATTCTGATCGCTGGCAACTTGTTTTTTTTGGTTTCACCAACTGCCCCGACATTTGCCCCACCACACTCGCCTACATGTCGAGCGTTCTGGACTTGCTTGGTGATGATGCGGATCAGGTGGCGCCGATCTTTATCACTGTCGATCCTGCGCGAGACACCGTGCCAGTTATGGCCGAATATGTATCAGTCTTTCATCCAAGACTGATTGGCTTGACCGGAACTGAAGCGCAGGTTGCCGAGGCCACCAGAAATTTCCGCGCATGGTACAAGCGGACCGAGGATGACAGCGCGCCGGACGGTTATTTCATGGCGCATGCCGGGCACATATACCTCATGCGGCCCAGTGGCGAATTTGAGGCGGTCTATCAGGAAGGCGGCCAACCGCCCGAGGCGCTGGCGCTGGAAATCCGCAAAAAGTTATGAGTGAAGGAACTTGCCAAATGAAGATCACTATACTCGCAACCGCGCTAACCCTCTGGCCGTTCTTCGCATCGGCCGATGTAACGATATCGGACGGTTGGGCCCGCGCGAGCATCCTCGCCTCCCGTCCGGCTGCGGCCTATCTCACGCTCACGAGCAATCAGAGTGATCAACTGGTCGCAATCACGACGCCGATCGCTGGGAACGTCACCATTCACGCCGTCGAGACCGACAACGATGGTGTTAGCAGAATGGTTGAGGTCGACGGCTTGGACCTGCCCTCCGGAGAACCAGTAACCCTCGCGCCCGGCAGCATGCATCTGATGCTGATGGGCCTGTCGGAAAAACTCGAAGAAGGCACATATTTGCCGTTGACCATGACTTTCGCATCGGGTGCCCGAATGGAAGTCAGCCTCCCGGTTCTAGGGCCGGGCGCAATGGGGCCGCAGGAGGAACAGCCATGAAAAACATACTCCTGCTGATAGCCCTCGTCGCGGGCCACCCGGCCTACGCAGATCATCCTGGCGACCGTCTAGACGAGGTGATGGCACAGAAAGAACCTGCTTTCGCTCCCGTTGACCTCAACGAACTTCCTGCGTTGGATCTGCTCGGCCCTGACGGAGAACCGTTGGACTTGGAAAGCCTCTCCGATCAGGTCGTCGTTCTCAGTTTTGTACCTTCCAACTGCGGGTTGCCTTGTGCTGATCAGCAGTCACTTCTTGAAAAGGTGAGGGGCGGAGTGAATGCATCTCCCATGCTGGACATGGTGACCTTCCTTGTGGTGACCGACATCGGTGATCCAGTTCCTGGACCGATTGCCGAGAACGTGGTCATCGCCCAACCACAAGAACCGATCGAAGATCTGATCGAGCAGTATCGCGCGGTTGCGCCAGACGATCCCGAGGCTCCGCTTGTGCATGTAATAGCGCGCGGCAACCGCCACGCCGGGGTCTTTGCGGGTTCCGCTTTCCGGCACATCAACATGATCCTGTACGTCAACGGCCTGACAAACGCGCATTAATCGAAGAACGGACCCCCGGCATGACAGCGAATACCGAAACCACCGAGATGAACGACACCGGGTGGCTCTCCGTCATCCGCCGATACATTGTCTATACCGCTGTCGGTCATCTGATCTGGGAAATGGCGCATATCCCGCTCTACACAATCTGGGTCGAAGGAACCTGGAGCGAAATTGTGTTCGCGGTCGTGCACTGCACCGGCGGAGATCTGTTGATCGCCATGAGCACGCTCTTGCTCGCCCTGTTTCTTGTTGGGGGGCACGCATGGCCGTCGGAACGCGCAGGGCGCGTCCTGGTTCTGGCGGTGGCCATGGGCGTCTCCTACACGATCTTCAGCGAGTGGCTGAACATCGTGATCCGGGGGGCCTGGGCATATCGCGACATCATGCCGGTGGTGCCCGTCATCGACGCCGGTCTCACGCCCCTGCTGCAATGGATCATCGTCCCGACTCTGGCGTACTGGGCCGCTGCCAAAATTCCCCTGCGCAAGCTTTTCAGGGGTGAAGGTGATTCATGGTAGATATCTCGCTTCTGGGCCTCACCGCCGCCCTTCTGGCCGGTACAATATCGTTTCTGTCACCCTGCGTGCTGCCTCTTGTGCCAGGTTATGTCTCCTACGTGGCCGGGCGCACAGCTGCTGAAGGCGGGGCGGCTGCAGCTTCGCCGTCGCGCGCGGTTTGGCTGAGCCTCTGCTTCGTTCTCGGTTTCTCCACCATCTTCATGGGGCTTGGCGCATCCGCGACAGCATTGGGTCAGGCCCTTCTACGGTGGCGGTACGAACTCAACCTCGTTGGAGGCGGCATCATCATTGTCTTCGGGCTTTTCATGATCGGAGCCGCGCGGCTCTCAGTCATGGAGCGTGATTTCCGTTTCAATGTGAACATTCCCGGGGGCCAACCCGCCGCGTCCTACGTTCTCGGACTTGCCTTCGGTTTCGGATGGACGCCTTGTATCGGCCCGATCCTCGGCGCGATCCTGACAGCCAGTGCGGCGAGTGCCACGATGGGCGAAGGTATCATGCTGCTTGCCGTCTATTCCGCGGGCCTTGGAATACCGTTTCTGATCGTGGCCGGATTCACCGACCAGATTGCGGGACGGTTGCGGGCCATCGGCCGGGTCGGGCGCCGCCTTCACCAGGCGGCCGGGGTTGTGATGATACTGATGGGACTGGCAATGATGACAGGACAGTTGAGCGCGCTGTCATACTGGATGCTCGATGCATTTCCCTTGCTAGGGCGGATCGGATGACGGATAGTCGGGTGCTCAACAATGGCGGAAACTAAACTTCCACGTAGCGCTGCCCGTCGTCGCGACTTGCTAGTTTTAGCATCGGTGGGGGTTGCTGCAATCTTGCTCGCTCGCGGCGGGTCTTCGGTGTTGGATCAGGTGGCGCGCGATCTCAACTTCATTGAAGTAGACGATCCACGTGGATTTCGTCGCCTTGGCCTGATTGGAACGACGTCCGCCGCATTTGATCCATTCGTCGGCATGGAAACGACCGATGAAAATCCGGTGAACAACCGAACGGTTTCCAGCGAAAACTTATGCGAGTCGCTGTTTGGCCGAAAGAGCTTCCAAGCCGGCGTCGTGCCAGTGGCATTCTTCTCCGATTACAACTGCCCCAATTGCGAACTAATCTCAGGAGACCTGCTAGAAATTGAGGCCGAGGGAATGGTACATCTCAAGTATCACGAGTGGCCGATTTTCGGGGCGCCGTCTGAAACATCTGCACGTGCTGCGATCGCGGCACATCAGCAGGGTGCGCGGCGCATGTTCAACAGACGGTTGCAGCGGACCAGTCTCGTGCCGACGGATGCATACCTTCGAGAATTGGCGGAAGCTGCCGGTATCAATTCCGAACAATTGTTTGCGGACATGGCGAGCGAGGCCACGACTCAGGAGCTCCGAACGAGTGCTTTGCTTGTCCAACGCTTCGCGTTTCCCGGAACGCCGGCTTTGGTCGTGGGTCGCACAATCGTCATTGGCACGATCCGAAAGGCCACATTGAATTCTTTGATAGCCGCGGAGAGCGACGAAGGCCCACCTCCAGGATGCTAGTCGGCGACTAGTTTGGCAGGTTCGCCGCGCCAATGGTTATCGTTATCTAAGTTGCGAACAAACAAGGCCGTGTGGCATCAATTTTTCTCTTAAACCTCTAGTAACTTAAAGAATCACATCGCCGACACAGAACGGCACCATGGGGCAAGTTGCCAGTAACACCTCACTCCTTCCGGTGCAGGGAGGATTGACAGAGTTGCTTCGGTATCCGATAGTCGGACGGTGAATGTTCAAGTTGTTATATCATGCTGGCTTAAAGCGCTTACGTGCATTGCGTTTGCGTTATCTCTGGTGTTTTCGCCACCTTCTGCTGCTCACGCGGCGTCTGGCATGCATGATACGCATCAAGCCAAGTCGGTCAGTCCTTCTGATACTGCCGCGTCGCATGATGAGGGGTACGATGCGCACGACGCACATATCGTGCGTAAGATTGTGAGCGACATCAGCACCGCAATGTCCGATAAGGGTGACAGAAAGCAACAATTCGATGAGTGTTGCAACGGTATCTGCATTTCTGTCGTTTTACTGGAAGATTCCAAAGTTTGCCCAGAGCGGGTTGGTGCAAAGGTATATGTCATTTTGGACGGCTTCACACATTCTGTCGAAACGTCCGAATTTCTACGGCCTCCTCGATTCCTGATCTGAACCGGCACCCATATAGGGTGTGAACCTTGCGCACGAAGTGCGTGAGACAACGTTCATCAATCAGGTTACGTTCATGAAAATTTATCTACTCATGGGGGCTTCGGCCCTCGGGCTTGGCGCATGCGCCTATGAACCCACTCCGTTGCCGTCCGTTGCGGCTCAAAAGGCCGTTGTCAACGCGACAGTTTCGTCGCCGATCAGCTATCAAAACCCCTTGGCTGGCTACACCTATCGCGGCCCGACAGGGCCCCGCGACTGGCGCAAGGTCAACGAAGAGCAATCGGAGGCAAACTGATGGTTATGTCGAAACTTTCACTCGCGCTCGGCCTCCCGCTGACGCTGGCGGCCTGCGCCACGGCTGTTCCAGAGTCCTACAGAGATCAGAAGGCCGGGTTTGCGAACGTATCAAACCAGACCGCGGCAACGATCGGCAAGAGAACAGCCTTTGCTCAGACCCAAGCCGAGAACGCGGAGCTGAAAAAGCAAGTTCACGCAATGGTCCACCAACGGACGATTTCTGCAGACACCGCCGTCCAAGTCGCGCTCTTGAACAACAAGGGGTTGCAAGCCTCTTACGCTAATGTCGGGCTTTCTGCGGCAGACGCGTGGCAAGAAGCTACGCCTGAAAACCCGATCGTGTCGATCGGGGTGCTGGGTATAGGCGCTGCGGAGTTGGGTGCCTACCGGGCAATCGAGGGGTTGTTTCGTGCGAATATCCTCGATGCACAAACGCGCCAGCAACGTGTTGCGCTTGCCGACGTCAACTTCCGTGCAGCACAGATGAACGCTGTTAACGATACTCTTTCGCTTGCCAACCAAACCCGAACAGCGTGGATCAACGCCGTGGCCGCGTTTGAGACCGTTACGTATCTTAAACGTGCCAAAGCCACATCCGATGCCGGGTCAGAACTTGCGGCCCGGCTGGGCGAGACCGGCGCGCTGAACAAGGCCGGGCAGGCGCGGGAACAAGCGTTCAATGCCGAACTGGCTGGTCAGCTGGCACAGGCGCGCCTCAACGCAGCCGTAGCCAAGGAAGAGTTGACCCGGCTGATGGGGCTGTGGGGCACCGAAGTGAATTATTACGTGCCCGATGTCCTGCCGACCCTGCCACGGTCGGTTGGACCGATCACGAACCTGGAGGGCAAAGCCCTTCGAAACCGGTTCGACTTGCGGGTCGCTAAACTGGGGCTTGAAGCGCAGGCGGCGGCATTCGGGCTGACCGATCAAACGCGGCTTGTGACCGATCTCGAGCTCATCGGAGGCTTCGAAGCTGAACGGGAGAGAGAAGATGGAAACCTTGAAACTGAGACAACCCCGCAGATTGAGCTCGAGTTCGCAATACCGATCTATGACACCGGTAAAGCGAGGATGCGCAAGGCCGAACTGATGTATCTTCAGGCGGCAAATGTCTTGGCCGAACGTGCGGTCAACGTACGGTCTGAGGCACGTGCTGCAGAGACCGCCTATCACGCATCCTACAAGATTGCGCGTCACTATCGCGACGTGCTGGTACCGCTGCGCAAGACCGTCGAGGAAGAGGGTCTGCTGTCCTATAACGGCATGATTACCAACACTTTCGAATTGCTCACGGATGTGCGCGAAAAACTTGGCGCGTCGCTGGAAGCTGCCAATGCAAAGCGCGACTTCTACCTGGCTCAGGCGAACCTGACAACCGCCATCTATGGCGGTGGCGCAGGCGGAATGGGCGATGGAGAGGGCGTATCACTTGCCGCCGGTGGCGGCGCAGGACACTGAAAGGAATATGACATGATCAATCGACGTCAGTTACTCGGGGCCGGCGCCGCAGGAGCGGCGCTCGTCTCCTCTCAAGCTTGGGGCAAGACCACCAACATGGGTCTGCCAGAAGCGGCCCAGATGGATAGTGCCAAGACAGCGATCACTCCGCGGCCCTCGTCCGGACCGGAATACAATCCCGTCGTGACGCTCAACGGCTGGACGCTCCCGCACCGCATGAATGGCGGGGTCAAGGAGTTCCATCTCGTTGCCGAGCCTGTCGAGCGTGAATTGGCCGATGGCATGGTCGCGCATCTGTGGGGTTACAACGGCCAATCCACCGGTCCGACCATCGAGGCGGTCGAAGGCGACCGAGTACGCATTTACGTGACCAACAAGCTGCCGGAAGCGACGACGATCCACTGGCACGGTATGATCCTGCCTTCCGGCATGGACGGCGTGAGCGGTCTGAGTCACCCCGGTATCCCACCAGGAAAGACCTTCATCTACGAGTTCGACTTGGTGAAGTCCGGCACCTTCATGTACCATCCTCACGGCGATGAAATGGTCCAGATGGCCATGGGCATGATGGGGATGTTTGTTGTTCATCCAAAGGATCCTTCGTTCATGCCGGTTGACCGTGATTTCCTGATCATGCTCAACGCCTTTGACATAGATCCGGGCACCTATGTGCCACGGATCATGACGATGACAGATTTCAATCTATGGACCTGGAACAGCCGCATCTTCCCCGACATTGACCCGCTGGTTGTCAACAAAGGGGACCGGGTGCGGGTGCGCGTCGGCAACTTGACGATGACCAATCACCCTATTCACATGCACGGCTATGACTTCAAGGTCACCTGCACAGATGGTGGCTGGGTGCCGCCCGAAGCCCAATGGCCGGAGGTCAGCATCGACATACCCGTTGGCGCCATGCGCGCATACGAGTTCACAGCCGATCATCTGGGCGACTGGGCGATCCATTGTCACAAGTCTCATCATACCATGAACGCAATGGGCCACGATGTGCCGACCTTCATCGGTGTGAACAAGAAACCACTGACCCAGAAAATCCGTCAGTTTCAGCCGGAGTACATGCCGATGGGAACGAACGGCATGGGGGACATGGCAAAAATGGAAATGCCGCTACCTGACAATACCATCCCGATGATGACGGGTTGGGGGCCGTATGGACCCATCGAGATGGGCGGCATGTTTTCGGTCGTAAAGGTGCGGGACGGCATCGACGCGGACGATTACTCCGATCCCGGCTGGTACGAGAACCCCCCGGGCGAGATGGCCTATGAATGGACCGGCGAGTTGCCTGAATTCGCCTCCAACAACAGCCCCAAGACCATTCTCACACCGAAACCAACCTCGAAGGGCTGAGCAGCCCTTCGTCATCTCCAACCAAACCAACCTACAGGAAAACGAAATGAGAAATCTTCTTCTGACGACAAGCTTCGCAATCGCGCTTTCCGCACCGGTCTATGCTACAGGTACACATGACGGCGGACATGGGGAGACCAAGCCAGCCGCAATGATGGTCGGCATGCCGGGTGACGCCGCCAAGGTGGACCGCACAATCGACGTCACTTTGCTCGAAAACGATGAGGGCCAGATGCTGATCGAGAGCGAGCCGATGGATATCAAGGAGGGCGAAACCATTCGCTTCAACATCACCAACAAGGGTGAGTTGGAGCATGAGTTTGTCCTCGACACGGTCGAGCGCAATGCCGAGCACAAGATCGAAATGGCCAAGATGGACATGGAACACGACGATCCGAACCGTATCCGTCTCGATGCGGGCGCGTCGGGTGAGGTTGTCTGGACTTTCGCGAATTCTGGTACGTTCGAAGCGGCGTGCCTGATCCCGGGCCACTACGAATCCGGCATGCACCGTGAGGTCGCAGTCGGTGACCAGATGGCTCAGGCTGACGTGGAATACACGAGCGGGACCATTAAGAAAATCGACGCCAAAGCCGGCAAGGTCACAATTATCCACGGCCCTCTCGTCAACCTTGATATGCCCGCAATGACCATGGTGTTCCGCGCCGATGAGGCGATGGTGGCCAAGATGGCGGAAGGTCAGGACATCGAATTCGTCGCTGACCGGGTCAAGGGTAAACTGACTGTCACGCAGATGAAATAGAGCATCAAAATTTCCGGGTGGCGTGCCGCCGCCCGGAAGCCGTTACCACCCGAGCGCAAAAATCTTTATCGGCATCCAGATGCCCATGAACATCATCATGAGGTTCTCGGTCAGCGAGATAAAGCCAAGCGGCACGTTGCTGTCGCCACCGACACAGGCGCATTTCAACTCGCGTTTGTCGACATAGACCGCCTTGAAGACGCTAGCCGCGCCCACAGTCCCGATGAACAATGCGACCGGCGCGGAAAGCCAAGTCAGAGCCCCCGCGATCATCAAGATGCCCGCGAAAGCTTCGCCGAAGGGATAGAGATATCCATAGCGAACCCAACGGCGGGCCAGAAGGTCGTAATTCAGGAACATCGTTGAGAAGCTTTCGACATCCTGCAGTTTCTGGACTGCCAGAAAACACATCGAGATTGCGATAAACCACTCCGTCGCGCGCATTGTCAGTATCGAGCCGAACGTTGCCCAACTCAAGCCAAGGGCCATGAAGAATGCGACTGCGAAGATCGCAATCACGGGCTGGTAGCTGGTTTTGTCCGCGTCCTGCACCTCCTTACCAAAATGCTCTCGCAAGTCTTCGTACCCTCCGACGCGCTCGCCCCCAATCCAAGTCTGGGGCGTGGTTTTGACGCCGTGCTTATCTAGGAAGGCGTCGGTTTCCTCGCGGGTGGTTAGGGAGTGATCCTCGACCTCGTAGCCTTTCCTTTCCAGCAAGTCTTTTGACTTCAGGCCATAGGGGCAAAGGTGGCTCGGCATGACCATGCGATAGAGCCTGGCAATGTTTCTGCTTGCCTGTTGATCCATGTCAGACCCCGCAACTGTAGTAGCCGCGGTAACCGGCGGAAAGGCCGGGATTGAGCTCTAGCGTCATGGTCGCCTCCGCTGGATCGACCCCGACGGTCTCAAGTGTGTTACCCTCCTCGGCGGCGCCAAGACTGATCGACAGACCTTCGGTACCCAGTTCGCCGGATGCCTCCTGATCGACGCGGACAAGGTCACCACTCAGCTTGAGCAGCCCGACGGGCTCGCCATCCACTTCGCCCAGTGCTAGCGAAGCCGGGCTGCCAGTGGTGTAGTTGAAAGTGCAGGCCGCGCCGTTGGGCAGAAGCTGAGCGATCTCTTGCTCGGTCAGGAACCCGGCATCGAGCACGGCGATGTTCGCGGTCGAGAGAGCCTCGTCGAGGCTCACGATGCGGGGGCTCGCGGGCGTCTCGGGCTCGGACGTGTCACCCGATGCCTCGATCTCATTGACGAGATAGCGCATTTCGGCAATTTCCTTGTCCTGCGCATAGATGATCTCGTCCGCCAGCTTACGTACACGGGGGTCGGATATGTTGGCCCTGCTCGACGTCATGATCGCGATCGAATGGTGCGGGATCATCGCGCGCATGAAACTGGTATCGCCAACCGTCGCCTGGCTGCGCACGAGCCAGAGCGACCCGGCGAAGGCGATGGCAGCGCCAGCGAAAATCGCGGCGTTGATCGCCTTGCTGGAATACATCGACAGCATGAAACCCAGCATGATGATGGCCATCGTCGCACCCATCAGCAGCGCCATGTAAGCCCGGGTTTCTGACCAGAAAAAGTGGGAAATGAGGTAAGTATTCAGATACATAAGCCCGAACATCACGACCGTGGAAGTCGCGATCATAGCTGCAAATCTCCAATATGACATTTCATACTCCTTTTGCTCTGGCTGGCGATGCATATAACGCACTAACAACCTTCCAGCGCTGGAGTGTTCCACCACGTTTAGCTAAGTATAGGATTGTTTGATGTTTCTATTTCTTGTCCCTCGTCACCACGAGAAAGATGGTGGAGGCCGAGCAACTGATCAGCAGAAAGCCGTTCAGGGCCTCGACACCGGCCAGAAAACGCAAATGGCCCGTGGGATAGATATCGCCAAGGCCGAGGGACGAATAGTTGACCAAGGAAAAATAGAAGACATCCATGAACGTGTCGACGTCTTCCTGTTCGAAGCCGCCGATACCCATCAATTCACCGACACTGAAACCGAGGGCGTAAAGGCCGGCTTCGACTATGTGGGCGGTCGACAGGGAATAGAGGGCAAATAGAAGACGTCCGGGCTGCATGAACGGCGCGCGCTTTGTGCGAGTCTTCACGAACATCATCGCGCGGACATGCACAAGCCCACTCAATCCGAAAAGAGTGATTGCCAAGAGAATGACCCAGGCCAAGGGTGCGGATCCGGCTACGCCGATTTCCGGCGCGTTTCTTCCTCGCGACGTTTCGCAGCCAGATCGGCCAGGATTGGACAGTCCGGCCGATGATCTCCGGCACATTCCTCGACAAGATGGGCGAGCGTTGCCCGCATTTCCTTCAACTCGGTGATCTTGCCGTCGATCCGCTCGAGATGTTGCTTGGCGATCTCCTTGACTTCGGCGCTGGCGCGCGCTTCGTCCTCGTAGAGCGCAAGAAGATTGCGGCAATCCTCGATGGTGAACCCAAGCGCGCGCGCGCGGCCTAGGAACGCCAGCTTGTGCGCGTCGCTTTCGCGGAAGGAGCGGTAGCCATTCGCGCTGCGTAGCGGTTTGACCAGACCGATATCCTCGTAATAGCGGATCGTCTTGGCGGGTAGCCCGGAAAGGCTGGCGACATCTCCGATATTCATTTCATGATCCTCCTTATTGAGCGGCGACAGGGGCAGGGGACAGAGAACCCGCCCCTTCAGATTTCAAGCTGCTGGCTTCATCCATGGCCGGGCGGATCCGGCGCAGGCGCAATGCGTTGGTCAGCACGAAGACCGAGCTGAGCGCCATCGCCCCGGCGGCCAGCACCGGTGACAGCAGCAGGCCGAAGGCCGGGTAGAGCACGCCTGCCGCGACCGGGATCAGCGCCACGTTGTAGCCGAAGGCCCAGAACAGGTTCTGCCGGATGTTGCGCATGGTGCGGGCCGAAACCTCGAAGGCGTTGACGACGCCGCGCAGGTCACCCGACATCAGCACGACATCGGCGGATTCGATGGCCACGTCCGTCCCGGTGCCGATGGCGATGCCGACATCGGAATGGGCGAGCGCCGGGGCGTCGTTGATGCCGTCGCCGACGAAGGCGACCTGCTGGCCACGCTGGCGCAGTTCGTCGAGCGCAGCAACCTTGCCATCGGGCAGGACCCCGGCGATCACGTGGTCGATGCCGGTCTCGCGTGCGATGGCCTCGGCCGTCTCGCGCTTGTCGCCGGTGATCATCGCGACCGTCAGCCCGAGGCCGTGCAGCGCGCCGATGGCCGCGGCACTGGCGGGCTTCACCGGATCGGCCACGCCGATGAGCGCCGCGACCTTGCCATCCACCGCTGCGAAGAGCGCCGTGCGGCCCTGCTCGGCTAGGCGGCGCTCGATCTCGGCCAACGCCTCGATGCTCAGCCCCTCGCGGGTCATCAGGCGGTCCGCGCCGACCAGCACCTCACGACCGGCGACCGTGGCCCGCACGCCGAAGCCGGTGATCGAGTCGAACCCCTCGACCTCGTGACGCGCCACGCCCTCGGCCTGCGCCGCGCGCACGATCGCCTCGGCGATGGGATGCTCGGACTGCGCCTCGACCGCCGCGACGAGGGCCAGAACCTCGGAGCGCTCGAACCCATCGGCCAGCACGAGGTCGGTCAGTTCGGGGCGGCCCTCGGTCACGGTGCCGGTCTTGTCGAGCGCGACCACGTCTACGCCGGTCAGTTGCTGCAGCGCATCGCCCTTGCGGAAGAGCACGCCCATCTCTGCCGCACGCCCGGTGCCGACCATGATCGAGGTGGGCGTCGCCAGCCCCATCGCGCAGGGACAGGCAATGATCAGCACCGACACGCCTGCCACCAGCGCGTAGGACAGCACTGGCGCCGGTCCGATCAGCAGCCAGACCAGAACCGTCAGCGCGGCGAAGGCCATCACCGCCGGCACGAACCAGAGCGTGATTTTGTCCACGAGCCCCTGGATCGGCAGCTTGGCACCCTGGGCCTCTTCGACCATGCGGATGATCTGCGCCAGTGTGGTATCCGCCCCCACGCGGGTCGCGCGGAAGCGGAAGCTGCCGGTGCCGTTCACCGTGCCGCCGGTGACGGGGTCGCCCTCGGCCTTGGCAACCGGAACCGGCTCGCCGGTGATCATGCTCTCGTCGACATGGGCGCGGCCTTGCGTCACCTCGCCGTCCACCGCGATGCGCTCGCCCGGCCGGACGACGAGGATGTCCCCCACGCGGATGCGCTCGATCGCCACGTCCTGCGCCTCGCCCTCCACCAGAACCCGCGCCGTGCGGGCCTGCAGGCCCAGAAGTTTCTGGATCGCGGCCCCGGTGCGGCCCTTGGCGCGCGCCTCCATCCAGCGGCCCAGAAGGATGAGAACGACGATCACCGCCGCGGCCTCGAAATAGACGGCGCGGGCCGCCTCGGGCAGCAACTTGGTCGCGAAAAGCGCGACAACAGAATAGAGATAAGCTGCCCCCGTGCCCACCGCGACAAGACTGTTCATGTCAGGCGCGCCTTTGAACAGGGACGGGAACCCCTTGGTGTAGAAATGGCGCCCAGGCCAGAACAGCACCACGGTCGTCAGCACGAACTGGATCATCCAGCTGGTTTGATGCCCGATCGTGCGGCCTATCATCTCGTGCATACCCGGCACGATATGCGCCCCCATCTCGAGCAGGAAGACAGGCAGGGCCAGTGCCGCCGCGAAAGCGGTCCTGCGGGCGAGCGCATGGGCCTCAGCGTCCTTGCGCGCGCCGCGATCCTCTGCAGCATCTTCGGTCAACTCGGCCGGGTAGCCCGCCGCCTCGGCGGCTTGCAACAGGTCGGCCGGATCGACCGCACCCTCGGCATAGGTGATCGTCGCCGTTTCCGACGCGAGGTTCACGTCCACGTCGAGCACGCCCGGCACCGCCGCCAACGCCTTGTCGACGCGGCCGACGCAGGACGCGCATGACATGGACGAGACGTTCAGGCGCACGGTCTGAGTGCGGGCGGGATAGCCGGCATTGTCCAGCGCCCCGATCACTTCGGGGATCCGGGCATCCGAGTCGATCCGGGCCTGCGCCGTTTCGGCGGCGAGGTTCACGTTCACCTCGTCGACCCCGGGTAATGCTAAAAGCGCACGCTCGACCCGGCCGACGCAGGACGCGCAAGACATGTTCTGAACAGAAAAACGCAAATCTCTTGATCCCGGCATGAACGTCTCCTTCATCTCCTGAACGATATCTAAGGGTTCCCCCCGCTGGAAGGTCAACAATGTCGGGACATTTTTTCACCCTCGACCTTCCCATGCAGGACGCAGGCATCTAATGCCGAGAACTGGAGGAAACAGAAATGCGCAGCTTCAAGGTTCCGGATATGAGTTGCGGCCATTGCACCGCAACGATCGAAAAGGCGATCACGGCGATAGACCCAACAGCGTCCGTGACCTGCGATACGGGTACGCGGCAAGTCGAGGTTGATAGCGTGCTGAACGAGCACGCCCTGACGGAGGCGATCCGAAATGCCGGTTACGGTGTCACGGCTGCTTCGACGACCTGAAGATCACCGGTGCCGGGCAATTCCGGCGCCAGTTTTCCATCGTCGCATGAGGTTCATTCCCTTTCGCGGGCCTCATCGACCAAGGCTTCCAGTTGGTCTTGTTCGACCAAACCGGGAACCAGGTTGTCGCCGATCACGAATGACGGTGTGCCGTAGAAACCCAACGCCTGCGCCAGCCGCATCGATTCGTCGATGTGCGCCTGGATTTCCGGCGCCTCCATGTCCGAACGCAGCTGGTCCACGTCAAGGCCGATTTCTTCGGCGATCCGCAGGACAGACGCCTCTTGCGCACGTTCCTCCATGCCCATCAACGCCCAGTGGAATTCCTCATACTTGTCCTGATTGCGTGCCGCCAAGGCAGCCTTCGCCGCAAAGACCGACCCGTCGCCGAGTATCGGCCATTCGCGAAAGACGAGCCGCACATTCGGATCCGCCTCGATCAAACCTTCAACCTCCGACATGGCCCTGCGGCAATAGGGACAGTTGTAGTCGAAAAACTCCACAACAGTGACGTCCCCATCAGGATTGCCCAGCACCGGCGCGTTCGGATCCTGTTCCAAGAGTTGGCGTTGTTCCTTGAGCACGTCGGCCGTGGCCTCTGCCTGCGCGGTCGGTTCCTGCTGTTCGAGAAGCTTCACCGCTTCCATGATGATCTGGGGGTTCTCCAGAATCGCTTCCAAGGCCAGTTCCTTGACGCGTTCCTCGCTCAGCTCCTGTGCGAACGCGGTAAGCGGCAACAGGATGCTCACGGCGAGCACTGCCAATCGAAGCGATTACATTTTCAGTCTCCTCTTTTCTGCTGTTCCGCTTCGCTGCGGGCGGCCTGGACCTCCAGCTGACGGTCGGGCCATGTGGATTTGATGAAGGCGAGGATGTTCCATATCTGCGCATCGGTCAGCTCATCGCCAAAACCGGGCATGCCGCTTTGGAAATCCACACCCTGCTTCGCGAGGGTCTTCTTTCCGCCGAGCTTGGTATAGTCGAACAGAACACTATCAGGATGATGCCAGGTGTGACCGGTTTCGTCATGCGCGGGTGGGGGCAGGATGCCATCCTCTCCGGCCGAGCGCCATCCGGCCTGTCCCTCGAGATCGGACCCGTGGCAAGAGGCGCAATACTCCTGATAGAGTTCTTCGCCCTCGGCGAGATCGATAGACTGCGGCGGTTCCGGCGTGGCGGATGTGCCGGATGTCCCTCCCGCCAGCATCCAGGCGCCGACGCCAGCCGCGCCGGCCATGAGCAGAAAGAGGATCAGCCAGCGTCGCATTATGTCACCTTCATCCAGGTCATCATGCCCGAGGCCGCGTGGCTGAGCATGTGGCAGTGAAACAGCCAGTCGCCGGAATTGTCGGCCACAAAACCGATCGTGCGGGTCTGGCCGCCGAACATCAGGATCGTGTCGCGCAAGGGACCGAGCCCGCCATCTTCGCCGATCTCGCGGAAATGCAGCCCGTGCAAGTGCATCGCGTGGGGAAAGGCGGTGTCGTTGTGGATTTGCAGCTTGACCGTTTCCGCCTTCGCGACATCGACGAGCGGGGCATCGGTCATGCCGATCGTTCCATTGAACGACCAGAACTGGTTGGCGTCCACCAACTCGCGAAAGCTTTTCCTCTCGCCATTCAGAATCGCGCTGTCGAGCGTGCCCATTGCGCCGCCCTGCATGTCGAGCCGCACGGTCCTGGCGTCATCGAGGCCGGTCACCTCCATCCCCGGATTGGGCGGCAGCGCGTCCGGTGCATCCCGGCGTGTGGCCAAGGCCTTTCCAGTCACGGGGAAAGCCACCTGCGATGCCGCCTCCTGATCGTCGAGGCGAACGAGATGGGCGGTCACGTCGACGATCAAATCGGCCCGCTGGCCGGGGCCGAGGATCAGCGCCTCGGCCAGCGGCTCGGGCCGTGGCAGCGGCATGCCGTCCAGCGCAACCGTCCAGCCTTCCATGCCCTGAAGCGACAGCACGAAAATCCTCGCATTGGCCGCGTTCACGAGGCGCAGGCGCAGACGTTCGTGTTGGTGTACGTCCAGGGAAAGGTCGTACCGGCCGTTGGTGGCGATGAAATTGCCGCGCCGCCCGGCATGGCTGCGGTCATGGCGCGAGGTGAAGTCCGGTTCGATCTGCGCCGTTTCGGGGTCGAGCAGCCAGTCATCGAGGATCAGCGCCTCTTCCCGATCCAGGTCCGGCGGCTCGGACTCCTCGACGATCAACGCGCCATAGAGCCCGCGCGCCACCTGTTCGGTCGATCGGTTATGCGCGTGATACCAGTAGGTTCCGGCATCCGGCGCGATGAAATCATAGTCGAAGCTCTGCCCCGGCTCGACTGCGGGCTGGGTCAGCCCCGCAACGCCATCCATCGCATTGTCTATGCGAACCCCGTGCCAGTGCACCGTGCTTGCCTGGGGCAGTTCGTTCATGAAGCGGCGTTGCAGCCGCGCACCCTGCTGCAGACGCAATTGAGGGCCGGGCATCGCGCCGCCATAGCCCCAGATTTCGGTCTTGGGATAGCCTTCCGGCGCCAATTGAACGCTGGCCGTGCGGGCGTCGAGGGACTGGAACTCTGACGTCGCGGCATAAAGCCGCTTTGTAACGGTAAGGCCCGCGGTGGCAGCCGCCCCCTGCATGAGAAAATCGCGTCGCGTCGGCATGGAGAGTCCTGTGTTTCAATCGCGGCAATTATGGCGCCGGCAACCGGGTTCGAAGATCAGGAAATCAGGCCGGAAAGCGACAGTATGCGCCCGAAACCTGCCGAAGGCTCAGTTGATCCCGTTTTCCCTCTGCAATTCACGCACATAGTGGGCGATCAGCTTGACGTCGCCATCGGTCAAACCTTCAACCGGCGGCATGTTTCCGAAATTCCAATGATGCGCGCGCACACCGTTTTTCGCGGCCATCACGAACGCCATGTCGGAATGGTGGTTCGGTTCGTAGATCTTGTGCACGAGTGGTGGTGCGACCCCGTTCTGGCCTGCGGCGTTCTTGCCGTGACATTCCGCACATTTCGCCTCGTAGGCCCGCTTGCGCATCTGCGCCCGGTCCGAAAGCTCCGCCGGCAGCGAAACTTCGACGATGGGCGCGCCCGATTCCAGATCACTGGTGTCGGACGCGCCCATCGAATGGCCCATCCCCTGCTGGGGTTGCTGCGCGATGTTCCAGTAGACGACTGCGCCGCCCAACACGTGCGCCGCCCAACACGACGAAGGCCAGAATGGCCAGAACTGTCTTGTTCATTTGATCCTTACTTCAAATAAGTTTGACCTGGGTGCCGATTGGTGTCCTGTCGAACACTTCGATGATATCTTCGTTGTAGAGACCAATGCAGCCGCTGGAGGATTTGCGACCGATCTTGCGCGTGTCGCCGGTCCCATGGATGCGGTAGTACTGCCAGGTCAGATGCATGGCGCGCACGCCCAGCGGGTTCTCGGGGCCGGGGGCGACATATGCCGGCAAAGACGGATCGCGCTCGCGCATCGACGGGGTGGGCACCCAATCCGGCGCATCGTCCTTGTAGACGATCTCGCTGTAGCCGCGGCGCGTCAACTCGTCGCTCATAGGAACGGATGTGGGGTATACGCGCATTTCCCCGTCAGCCGTCCAATGCTGAAGAACCCGCGTCGTGGTATCCGACAGCAGAATGCCTTTGCCCAGAGAATCGAAATGGTCCTGCCAATCATGCAACCGGAAAGAAGAAATGTTCCGGCGCGCCGGCGCAGCCTCCTGAGCGCGCAGCACGGTTGGTGCTGCGAGCGACAACAGCCCGCTGGCCGAAGCAAACAGAAAGGCCCGCCGATTCAATGCCTTAAAAGTAATATCACCCATGGTCTGCCTCCGTGATTCTGGTCCTATAGCTGAGCGGCGTTAACCACCTTCCTCCATTGGAGGGTCAAGGATGGTTCGGATGACAAGAGCGTGAAGTTCGTATCGGTTTGTAACGTTGACCTTCCCGTTGAGGAAGCCTTTAGCAGGGACAAAACAACCGAGAGTCGGAACCATGAAGAACACTGAAAGGCCGGATTCGCACGAAACCACCGGCAGGTTGATGAAATACGGGATGTGGGCTTGCTGTGCGATCATGCTGGCACCCATCGTGCTCTATCTTGCGGCGGGTGGCCTTTCGAGCGACCTGACGAGCAACGCGATCTTGTTCGCGCCGCTGGTTGTCTGCCTCGGCGCCCATTTCGTGATGCATCGTGTCATGGGTAAATCCTGCCATGGTGACGAGAAGAAAAGCACCTCCGAGGCCGCAGAAAAACAGGCTGCGAGTGGAAGGACGGTTGCTTCCGAATAGGCGACTGCGGAAACTCTTTGCGCGAGCCGCTTTGGTCTTGGCTGTGTTCGCGCTCGGAGTCTGTTCGGTTTCGTTCGGCGCGTGCACAAAAGACGGAGAGGCTTTGCTGGCAGCCCAGAACTTTTAATCCCAAGTTCCAAAGGGGTGCAAACTGAACGAATAGCGTTCTAATGGTATTGCTGTGATCACCGGTTCCGATCGCCACGAAGAGTTCCTGATCTCGCCGCTCACGGAAACGTGACATCCTCGAGATGCGGCGCGATACAAGGAAGTTTTGGAACGGCGGGGCATAACATGAGAAAAGCAGTCCAGAGCGTGCGGCCACTCGGGTTCGGTTTGCTGGTTCTCGTGATCGCGATTTGTGACCGCAACAGGGGTTAGCGGCCAGTTCCGATGAATAATCCCGTACCTCCGCCTCCGCACGCCTGACGTCATTGCCATTCAGGCAGCCTGGATACGTCCCGATGACACCATTGCGCGGTATCCGGAAATCTTTGACCGCTACGGAATGCTTTTTCATTCAGTGTGCGAACCAAGCGCATCAGAAGGCAACAGTCTGCCAGAAAAAGAGCAACCACACCCCGCCTGTCTGGCTTCCGAGCGGACCAAGCGCCGCCGCGATGGGCCAGAATGGCTCAACCTTGGAGTTGCTGCTTGCGGCGCAGAAACTCTTCTTCGTCGATCTCACCGCGCGCATAGCGTTCCTTGAGGATCTTCATCGCATCGCGGGTCTCGCCAATGCGGTTGCTGGTGAGCATACGAAAAACGAAAACGGCAACGGCGATAATCAGCCCCCAGAAAAGGATCATTCCCAAGCCTCCCCACCAACCGTGGGCACCTCCCCACATCATGTGCCCGAAGGTGTCATTGCCATTGCTGCCCGGATCCGCGAGCGCCGGCACTGTGCCCGCCAACAGAGCGATCACGCTGGTTTTCACCCAAATATAGTCATTCATGATCTTGTCCTTTCTTGATGGTTGAAACTTTGTGAGAACGGCAAATCGAGTCGCACGAGAAGCCCACCGTCCGGGTGGTTCCGCAATGTGATGTCGCCACCATGCGATCGCAAGATGGTGCGTGCGATTGACAGGCCGAGACCGGTGCCGCCTGTCTCGCGAGAGCGTGACGTCTCGACTCGGAAAAAAGGTTCGAAAACCTCTTCAAGCTGAGTGTCAGGGATGCCGGGGCCATGATCGCGAACTAAGATCAGGGCTCTGTCATACTCCCGGGTATAGGTGACCTCGACACCTTCACCATAGCGCACTGCATTATCCACGATGTTCCGCAGAGCTCGGCGCATAGAATTAGGTCGAAGCCTTATCTGAAGCGGTGCGTCCGTTTCGAGTTGGAAGGCGTCCACCATGTCCCGTTTCAGCTCTGTGAGAAATTTTCCCAACTCCACCGTTTCCGGGGGTTCACTGATTGCCATGCCGCGCGCAAAAGCCAGCGTGCGCTCGACCATATCCTGCATCTCCTCGATGGATTTCACCAAGGCGTCGCGCGTCTCCTCCTCCTCCACCATCTCTGCGTGAACCCGCAAGGCGGTCAGTGGCGAGCGCAGATCATGACCCAGAGCGGCCATGATACGCGTCTTGTCCGCAACCGTGCGCATCAGTCGTTCCTGCATGCGATTGAAGGTATCCGTCAAATCTCTGACTTCGCTTGGACCAGCGACCGGAAGCGGTTCCCTTTCCTCACCACGACCCAGACTGTCGGCGGCTTGGGCTAAACGCCTGAGCGGCCACGTCAGGCGGGCAAGCAGGTACCAGCAAGCCACGCCAATTAGCAAGGCCGCCGTTAAGCCAAAGCTCACCGCGGAAAAGACCGGCCATTGCAGCGGCGGGCGCTGAAAGCGCGTATCGACATTCAGCCAAGTGCCACCTGCAAGCGCGATAGAGAGCGTTAGTTCAAGCCCTGATATCTTGTCATGCATCATCTGTTTGTGCTCGGCTACCATCTGCGGTGGCATCATCTTCATTGGCGGGAATGCGCGCTCGACTTCATGCAACTCCACGCGAATCTCGCGGCTGTCTTCGGCACCCAGCAACGACCTGATACGCGCTTCAACCGCTCCTTTTGCACGGTGATCAAGATGGTCCACAGCTGCCTGCGGGTCGATCCGAAACCTTGCAAGCGGGGAGTCAGCGGCCCGGAGGATAGAGGCATGCAGGTCCGGTGGCGCCCGTTCGAGGAGAAGCGCCACATTCGCTGCGCGTCCGGCCGCCTCTGCCCCGATCGCAGCGCGCACGGCGAGGCCGCGTTCGTCCACGAACAGCCAGAGGCTTATTGTCTGCGCCACAAGGAGGCTGCCTATAATGAGCAGCAGAAGCTGGACACGCAAGCTATCCAGACGCTTGCGGATCACTGCTGCACCTCGACATCCGTTGCAAGGCAGTAGCCCCCGTTTCGAACCGTGGTGATGATTTTTGGTCGTCCCGGGTTGTACTCAATCTTCCTCCTCAGTCGGCTGACCTGGTTGTCGATGGTCCGGTCAAAAGCGGGGGGAGTTCGTCCAACCGTCAGGTCAAAAAGCTGCTCACGGCTCATCACGATACGCGGGCGTTCCAGCAGGATTGTCAGCAGTTTGAACTCTGATGTTGTCAGCACATCCTCTCGGCCATCTGCCGCGACAAGACGGCGTGTGTCGGTTTCGAGCGTCCAATCCGCGAACTTTACGCGGCTTGCTGTAAGACTTCCGGCCAGCGGTTCCGGTCTTTGTGCACGGCGCAGTATTGCCCTTATCCGCGCCAGCAGTTCGCGAGGATTGAAGGGTTTGCACAAATAGTCATCCGCGCCAACCTCAAGGCCGACAATGCGGTCCATTTCCTCGCTAAGCGCGGTCAGCATAAGAATTGGGGCCACCGCCTCGGCGGAAAGGCGGCGACAGACCGATATTCCATCTTCGCCGGGCATCATAACGTCAAGCACAACGAGGTCATAGCGTCCAACCTTGAGCAGGTCATCCATCTGGGCTGCGTCGACGGCACTTGTGACGCGCATGTCATTCTTTTCCAGATATCGGGTAACGGCTTTGCGAATATCGGCGCTGTCATCGACCAGTAGTATATGGGGCGAGTTCTTCATGCTTGGTATTTAACTGGTCCAAAGATTGATGCCGAGGAAATTTGTCACCAAACGTAACAAAGCCGGGGTTTGCTACAGATTGATACATGTTCACCTTCGGCAAGTTCCCGACACTGGATTATGGTTGGTCACGATAAGAAAATAAAAGGAGTGAACCAATGGAGCACAATCTCACGTTGATTCTCACTGCAGCTGCCGCCCTCGCTGCTGGCAGCGCGGTCTTGGCAGAAAGCGGTTATGGCACCGGACATCACAAACTGCCCGAGCGTAGCGAATTTTCCCACTCGGGCGACACGATGAAAGCGCACTTCCGTCACATAGACCGCAACCAAGACGGGGTGGCATCACGCGAGGAGGTCGAGGTCCACGACGGCCGCGACAAATGGTTCAAGCGAAATGCATTGCTTGGCGAATTTGCTAATCCAGGCTTCTGATCGCAAACGATCTCTCGCCAGAGATCAGTGAGGCAAGTGCAACATCGGCATGCCTCAATCCGCGTAGCGCAGGCAGCCCATTTAATTTGAAAAAGTCGCACCCAAACGCGGCGGTCCGTGTTGGCGCTGCAATGTTCTTGTACTCAGTCTATAAGGTCGAATACCTTGGTTATGGTAAGGGACGCTGCCTTTAACAATTCGACCATGGCGAAGTGGGGTGTGTTGTCTTGTTGGCTGGCCGTCATCATCTACGCAGCATCCAACTCCGTCGTGACCATGTTGGTCAACATAGGAGATGCGAACCGCATCAACGGCCACAACGTGATCACTTTCGCAAACCTTCTGGTTTTAGGGTCTTTGATCTCGCTCATACCTATGTCGCTTGCCTTTGGAAGAGACTGGGAGCTTACAAAACTTCGTGGTCTTTCTTCGCGTGAATGGGTGCTTTTGACCGTATCTGCAGTGCTGTCTTCGGCCGTCACGCCTGGGCTGTATTTTTTTGCTCTGGAGAACACCAGCGTAACGAACGTTGTAATAGCTGGCCGGATTGACCCCCCAACTTTCCTCGTTCTTGCTGCTATCTTTCTGGGTGAACGATTTGATTTCAGAGCGATGGCGGGAAACCTAATCATTCTGGTGGGAGCAGTCGTCATTCTGGCATTCAAAGATGACGATATCGGGCACACCATTGGTCTTGGAGAGGTCGCAGCTCTCGTCGCCACATTGTCGTTTACTGTTTCAACAATCATCACCAGGACAAGTCTGCAAACGGTTCCATTTGGTGTCTTCCCGATATTCAGGACCGTGGTCGGTACCTTGATTTACGTCTGCTTCCAGATCGGTTTTTCTGGTCACCATCATTTCGGGGAGATGCTCCAGCCGATCCTGCTCAAATGGATCTGGGTATACGTAATTCTCATCATCATTATCGGGCAGCTTGCGTGGAACTTGGGGTTGAAACATGCGAAGGCAGGGGATGTTTCGCTGGCCACCTCCTTTTCACCACTGGCTGCTATCGCGATAGCGATGGTGATCTTAAACGAAGACCCTGGATCGGGCTTGATTCCAGGAGGGGTTTTGATGGTTTTTGGTATTTGGGTGGCCCGATCTGGACGAAAAAGCGCAGTTCGCAAAAGGGAAAGTGCCCGAAAGAAGTCCTTGGAACTCGAGAAAGATGTGAACTTTAAGGGCGTATAATTGTAGGCAAAAATGCGTTAACCGGATGAAGTTTGACCCATCGGCTGATCGTCGCGGTGGCGGGTACGTTTGCGCCCGCCACCTTGGTTCGCTTCGTCTATGGCATGGGGACGAATTGATGCCCGGTGCTGTCCGTCTCGACAATCACGAGCAGATCAAGCGTTTTCGGATCGAGAACCCATAGCTCGTTCTTGGCGGCGCTGCTCACCATAAGCGCGTCGCCCACGCGCGTCATATGATAGGGTTCAAGTCCGACTTTAACTTCAAGGCGTTCACCTGTGTCGCGATCAATGCGCACCACCCGGCCGCGACGCCATGAAGGTCGCCGCAAATTTCGAACGTATCAAGAGTTTCGCCATTGTCGGCATCGACTATGGAAACCCTGCCGGTATCAGACTCGCTGACAATCAATTGACGGGCTCTTGCAAGCAGCAGCATGTGCTTAGGTGGGCCTTGCAATTTGAAGCTCCGAGTTACGATCCCGTCGTCTGGATCGAGTTCGCTGATTGTGTTGTTTCCGGCATTCGAAACGAAGAATTTCCCAGTCTCCGGATCCGCAACCACATATTCGGGGATCGGTCCCGTAGCGATTGTGTCCGTTACCTCGCCGCTGTCGAGGTCTATCAACGATACGGCATCAAGGCAGGGATGCGTCACTGCCCCAAAGCGTTCATCTATAGAAATGCCAACATGGTGAACAATGCCGGGCACTTCGGTGCGGCTCAGTATTTTGTGACTGTCGGCATCGACCAAGGTGACCAGACTCGCCGCGGTTGGCTCAACCATTTCTCCGCCGCCGTGATGGGCTTCGTGATCCTCCTCGGAAACTTGGGAGGGCTTGGCCATCTTATCGCCTCGGTTTTCCGAGAGACTGCCGGCCACCAGAATGCCTCGTTTCGGTGCGCCTGCCAGCCCGTGAACATTGTCCAGCCCTTCTATGCGGCCCGCCACCTAGTAATTTTCGTCCAGATGAAGAACCGTTCCGAGCTCTCCCTCAGGAATGTAGACATCGGCTATTGCAGCGCTGCTAGCCACTAATGCAGCCCCAATTGTCATGAGCGGAGTTCTCATATGATCGTTTCCTCTTTCGGACTTAGCTTTTCTGTGTAGGCGTTGATCCCAGTATGCCGCCAAGATTGGCGCGCAGTGTTGATCGTGCGCCATTCGAACGGAGCCAATGCTTGGAAGACATTATGGTCATTATCCGCTCGATGTCGGCCCTGACTGCGACGCATATCAAGCGCCGCAGCCATTTCCCACTTGCAGACACGATGGCTCTCGTTTTTTAGCCAGAGCGGCTGTTCGATAGCCTCATTGGCCTCTCTGCGGATTACCAAACCGCTCTTCGACCATCCCCATGAACTCTGATGCGGCCTGCATGTGCGCCTCCGCTTCCTCACGGGTGACCTTGCCGTCGCCGTTCTGATCGGCGTGATCGAAATGTCCGCGCATCGTGTCATTCATGTGGACATTGTTGTCGCGGTCGGGCAGTTCATGATGCCCGGTTACATACCCCATGTCTGCGAGTGCGGCTCCGCCGAGAGCTGTGGAAAACAAGGTTGCGAGGATAAGTGTTGTGTTGCGTTTCATAGAATGCCTCCTTTTGGCTTATTGCCTGACAAACATGGCAAATCGGATGTGCTATGCAACGGGCTCATGGAGTGGTCGTGTAACGTTCTGTCGCAAAACCCCAACTGGTTACATTTGGTGACAGATTTCCGCGGCAAGCGGCGCTTTATCCTGTAAATGCAGCTGAGGACGAAGGTGTTTGTCTTTGACGTTAGGACTACCCATGACACCAGTTGCGACTTTGAAGATTGTCTTTGCCATGGTGCTTTGGGCGTTGTGTTTTCCCGTCATCGTGGCCGGACTTGAATACTCGCCCCACCTGACCTTCGCAGCTATGAGGGCGGCCCTGGCAGGCATTATTCTTACGCTTTTGGCGCTTGTCCTGGGTCGACCCTTTCCGCGTGGATGGCGGGTTTGGATGACGCTTTCAGGAGTTGGCCTAGGTGCGACAAGTCTCGGCTTTCTTGGGATGTTTCATGCGGCAGAGTTCGTTTCGCCCGGCCTTGCTACAGTGATAGCGAATACACAACCTCTCCTGGCAGCTGTTCTCGCGGCGCTTTGGCTGGGAGAAAAGTTGTCTATTCGAGGTGGCTCGGGTTTGTTCGCGGGCTTCGCGGGAATCGTGCTGATTGCGTTGCCAGATTTTCTTGCGGAACGAAACGAGAGTTATGCAATTGGCGTTCTCTACATCATTCTTGCAGCCGCGGGCGTTACGTTCAGCAACGTCATGATAAAATCTATTGCAGGAAAGGTTGATAGCCTTTCGGCGATGGGATTGCAGATGCTGTTGGGCAGCGTACCACTGGCCATTGCGGCTTTGGTCACGGAGGAGCCTACCACAATAAATTGGACGTTCACGTTTATAGCTTCACTTCTTGCCTTGGCCTTGGCAGGCTCCGCTCTTGTTTATTGGTTATGGTTTACGGCGCTTGAAACGGTTCCCTTGAACCGGGCCAACGCCTTCAGCTTTCTCATTCCAGTCTTCGGGTTGACCTTGGGTTTCGTGATCTATGGCGAGCGTCTATCGCTCTTGCAGATCATCGGGATCGTTATGATATTCTTGGGTATAGCGCTAGTTCACCGGCGGAAAGCGATGCTTGGAAATGAAGTTGATAGCGAGGCGCCTGCATCTCAATCAGGAGGCGGCGAAGTATGACGGGCACAGAAAATAAATCGTGCGGAGTCACGCATGATCACGACGCAGCCAGAATGGCGCTTTCAGAAGGCAGGCAGGCTTTTTGGGGCTTTCTGATGCGCCGTTTGGGCAACAAAGCGGATGCCGAGGATGTTTTGCAGGAATTCTGCATCCGCGTGCTTACGCGCAAAGAACAATTGCGCGATGTGGAACGGGTGGATTCTTGGCTCTACGCCATATTGCGTTCGACGATGAACGATCATTTCCGCAAGGCGGCACGTCGAGGGCGCCTGACCGAAGCATATGGCGGAGAACCCGAGGAACTAGCTCATGATGCCCCCGAACAGATGGCGCAATTTTGCCGTTGCGTGAACGGTCTGATACCCACCTTGCGCGATGCGGATGCCGACCTGATCCGTCGGATTGACCTTGGCGAGGAGGACCGCGCCGCTGTTGCCACCGACATGGGCCTTACGCGGAACGCGCTTGGAGTACGGCTTCACCGAGCCCGCATGGCCTTACGTGACGCGTTGACGGGCCATTGTGGAAAGTGCTGCAAGACAGGATGGGACGATTGCTACTGCCCTCCGATCGGCTGTGAAAGCCCGGAAGACGAGTTGCATTGTGCTCCAAGGGACGTAGCCAAATAGGCGAGTACTGACTCGACTAAGTGTAATGGTTTACGTCAGGGAGCGTCCACTCCTGTGAAAAGCCCGTTTTCAAGTGCCACGACGGGATAGTCCGAAATGATATGCCGAGGGGGTATATGCCGGACCCGGCAACGCCCGAGCGCTTCGTCACCTCGGAGGAAATGCTCGGCCTTGTTCAGGGTTTGAGTCGCACATGCGCCGCGAGTTCGCGCCATGCCGATGCGCCGATTTCACAGGAACTGTTTCGGCGGATAGGAGACGAAGGCCAGCGCTTGGTTGAAGCCACGAGGCTTCTGGGCCTCTGGTCCATAGATGGCGCGTACCTCCTTGCCGGATTACGTCGCGATATAGCGACCGAACTCGTGGTGCTGCTGCTGAATGTTCAGACATCGTACCAGAATTTTGCAGATCAGAAGAGCGATTCAAGGCCGCCAAATTGACGCCTCGGCAGCAAAGAAACAAGGCCGCCACGAGGACGCTGCTTGTCGCGGAACCGACCAAAGGCAAGCGAAGGAGAGCACGATGCCCGATTCACAAAAACTGCTGATGATGTAGAAGCAGCCAACCGACGCGACTTTCTTTACTATACAACCACAGCAGCAGGAACAGTTGCCGCAGGGGCCGCGGTCTGGTCATTGGCCGATTCCATGAACCCCTCGGCCGATGTGATCAGTCAGTCAACGATTGCCGTAGATTTGACCGGCGTACAATTGGGGTCGCGGATAACCGTCAAATGGGCTGGCAAGCCAGTCTTCATTTGGCGTCGCACGCCTGAGACCGTCGCAAAGGCAAGGGCCACTCCACTTGATGATCTTCCCGATCCGATTGATGACAGCGAGGGAAATCCCAATATCAATGAACCCTTGCCTGCCCTCGACGCGAACCGAGCGACCGATGAAGCAGGCGAGTGGTTGATCGTGATAAGTATCTGCACGCACCTTGGCTGTGTGCCGATCGGTCAAGATGGATCCAGCGTCGGAGAATTTGGCGGGTGGTTCTGTCCGTGTCACGGATCGCATTACGATCTGTCAGGCCGAATTCGAAAAGGTCCCGCACCGCGCAACCTCGATATTCCGCCTTATAGTCTCGGGTCCGACCTGCTGCTGAAGGTTGGAATTGCGTGATCTAGCAGAAAATACGCGAAATCTACCGTTTTCCCTGTAATGGAATGTCGTGGTGGGCGTCTCCGATCTGAAACCTTAATTGAAGGAGGCCTAGATGGACCAGAAAACCACCCAAAGCGAAAACCCAAAATCCGGCGGCTGCTGTAGCAGTCATTCCGTCAGCTTGGCCGCCGATCTCGAGCCCGTGGCCCGGGCGACTGCTTCGCCGTCCAAGGGATGCTGTTGCAGCAAAAACTGAAGCTAACCGCGAAGAAACCTTACATGGCGAGAAGGTCAGGCCAGTAATTTGGCAATGAAAGGAGATCACAGTCATGATCACGCTAAGCGCAATTGTAGGGCTCTCTACCCTGCTTCTAATCCATTCATCTCGCTCGCTGCGAAATAGCGAAATTGCCATCCCGATTTTCCTCGACCGGTGTCGCGTAGCCCTTAATTGTGAGATGGGAAATCCAAGGGAGTGGGCAAAACCTGGGGGTCACGCGGCTCTTTGGTACGCGCCGGTTAGCCGACCGTCGAGAACCGCGGCGCGGACAACGGCCACGCGGTGGGCTCCCTTGGGCGACCATCTCATGCGGCGGCGCTTGCCCATGCGGGTGTTCCCGATGTCGTCCACGCAGCCCTCTGCCCGGGACGAAGAAATCGGAAGACCCGCGCGGTACCGCCGACCATAGTCGGTCAGGCTGTCCATGTTGTTTGCAAGGTATGAGTACAGATCGCGGCACCGGGCTTGCACTCGCCGGGCCGCATCAGTCGCCACGCGGTCATCTGTAGCCAGCCGCGTGCAATCGACCATCAACCATTGGAGACTGGTCGTGGCCGTTAGAACTTTTCCATGCCAAAGGTACCATCGCAGCGTTTCGGCGGGACGTTTGAACAGCACTGGAATGCCGGAGAAGCCCCTGCTCTGCAGCAGGCCCTTTACGGCGTTCTCAACGTGCTGAATGCGCATCGAGATATGCCACCAGTCGAGAATGTGGCGAACCTTTCCACCGACGGCGACGCGCACGAGGTTCGGCAGGGCGGGTTCCCCGTCCGAAATCACCGTGACGGTTTGTTTGTGATCCCAACCGAGAGCCCTCAAGTCCTGGCGAAGCTGGCTGGCAGGTGACAGGACTGCCTGCTGAACAAGGCCGAAGCGGCGGCACTTGTCGTGGCTTTCGATCTTGCCAACCACAACATCGAGGTGTCGCTTCTGGTATTCCGGTCGGCATCGGATATGCGCACCGTCCAGGAAAACCGTCAACGCAGACGCCTCTTCGGCGGCCGAAGGAACTACAGGCTGAGTCTGCTCGCTGTCGCAGATCTCCCGGGAGACTTTGCCCAGACGATTGCGCACCGATGTATTCACCTGCTTCGCGCAAGGCAGGAAGGTTTCCAGGATTCGTGCCGCTTCCCGGAAGGAATGCCGTGCCCCAAGTTCGGCCTGAAGGCGTTGCAGTTCCGGAGTCGACCGGTCCGGAAAAAAATGAGCGAGTGGCGAAAGCGGTCCGCCCAGGACGTCGTCGGATTTTGTATCGCAGGCGCAGCGACGAATGCGCGGCGCCTTGACCTGGAACCTGCCGAAGAGGGTGTCGAGCACCCGAGGCCGATAATCATGTATGGCTCGGACCTCGTCGCAGTCAGGACATATTCTGCTGGCTTCGGAAACTTCCTCGATCTGGTCGAGCAGGATCGCATTCTGTAATTGCCCCAGGATCGTCTTCGCATCTTCGAGTAACAACCCGAACCCCTCAGGCTGCGTGCGTCGAAACGGGCGGGACAAACGGCCGAGAGGATGCCTCTTTGTGGTTCCGTTCTCAAAGGTCGTCTCGACTATAATCCGCACGTCCATGGCAGTTCCCCTCTCAATGAACCACCAACATACACAGACACCCCCAGGTTTTGCCCACTCCCGACGGGCGGAATTTCCAGGTTTCTGTACCGCGCCTCAACATACCGGCCATCGTCCAGTTCGACCCAGATCATTGAGATATCGCGAGGATCGTAGCGAACGACCACCTTTCCATCCCCGCGCCCAATGTGGCCTGCAAGGGCATCGGACCAGTACCTTATCTGGAACAGATGGATGCCGTCACGCCTGATCTTGCGCAGTTCACTCGGCAGGAAGCTCACCTGAAAGGCTTCCATCTCGAAGGGGATGTCGCCTGTCATTTGCTCTGAGAGCGCCTCCCATTTGGCAACGGGCGTGCAGCCAAGACTTGAATGAATGCTGTTGTTGTAACGGCAGATTTCCAGAGCAAACCAGCGATCGAATTCGCTCAACGTCATCGTGGCCTTGCTTTCGGCGTCATAGTCGCCCTTTGCCGCGATCGAGGATTGCGTTGTTCCCGGCAACAGGTGAACGGCCCCCATCATGGTGCCGATCAACCGTTCGATGTGACCACCGAAGTGAGGACTTGCTGGCGGTCGATAGACCAGATCGATCCCCCAATCCGCACAGGCCGACCGAAAGGCGCGCGACCGGAAATCGCGACCGTTATCGACGTGGATGCTGTGCGGTTTGCCCTGTGCCGGCCAAGGAACATCGCACGCCAATTCCGCAAGAAGTTCCTCCTTGAGGGCCACCGCCTGTGTCAGGCAAAGCGCCACTGACAGACGCGAAGGTGCCTCGAGAGAGGTGTAATATCCGGTCACCATCCGCGTTGCGACGTCGATCGCCAGCGTGACCCAAGGCCGCCCAATTGGTTTGCGTTCAAAGCCGTCGACAAGAATGATGTCCGCCGGTGTATGATCAATTTGGACGATCTCCAGTGGCATACTGGCCTTGTTCTCACCTGTGACCGGCGCAAATTTCTGGCGGGCCGCCTTTGCGCCCTCTCGTGCCTTCGCAACTTCGCGGGCATCCATCGCATCCAGACGACGCTGAACCGTTCGCCGTGTCGGCGGTTGCAAGCCCTCCTGCCAGCAAGCGCTGCGGATTTCTGTCACGACGCGCGACAAGCTCGAACGCTCCCGGCGCAAGAAATAGCGGCGAAGGTGCTCCTCGATTACCGCTTCGACTTTGCTGGATATTAACATCGTCCCGGTCGGGCGGCCCCGTTTCCGCGGAGCCAGAGCGCTGGTGCGCCCACCCTCTTCCGCCAACCGTTTTATCCAACGCCAGACCGTCGCCCTGCTGACACCAAGCTCCCAAACGGCGTCATTGATGCCACGTTCCAGGCTGCCAGTCCCATTGAGATATGCCTGAACAAGAGGGCGCAGCACCGCGGCCCTGCGCGCCTCTTCAGCACCAACAGCAACGCAGTCTTCGCCATCATCATTCATCGATATTTGCCGCAAATGTCTGTGAACCCTGTCTCAGGTTTAAGGGCAAAAATATCAGAATTAAAGGCAAAATCTCATATTTAAGGGCAAAACTCAGCCGTTGATTTCGTTGGATTTGGGAGTGGGCAAAACCTGGGGGTGTCTGTGTATGTTGGTGGTTCATTGAGAGGGGAACTGCCATGGACGTGCGGATTATAGTCGAGACGACCTTTGAGAACGGAACCACAAAGAGGCATCCTCTCGGCCGTTTGTCCCGCCCGTTTCGACGCACGCAGCCTGAGGGGTTCGGGTTGTTACTCGAAGATGCGAAGACGATCCTGGGGCAATTACAGAATGCGATCCTGCTCGACCAGATCGAGGAAGTTTCCGAAGCCAGCAGAATATGTCCTGACTGCGACGAGGTCCGAGCCATACATGATTATCGGCCTCGGGTGCTCGACACCCTCTTCGGCAGGTTCCAGGTCAAGGCGCCGCGCATTCGTCGCTGCGCCTGCGATACAAAATCCGACGACGTCCTGGGCGGACCGCTTTCGCCACTCGCTCATTTTTTTCCGGACCGGTCGACTCCGGAACTGCAACGCCTTCAGGCCGAACTTGGGGCACGGCATTCCTTCCGGGAAGCGGCACGAATCCTGGAAACCTTCCTGCCTTGCGCGAAGCAGGTGAATACATCGGTGCGCAATCGTCTGGGCAAAGTCTCCCGGGAGATCTGCGACAGCGAGCAGACTCAGCCTGTAGTTCCTTCGGCCGCCGAAGAGGCGTCTGCGTTGACGGTTTTCCTGGACGGTGCGCATATCCGATGCCGACCGGAATACCAGAAGCGACACCTCGATGTTGTGGTTGGCAAGATCGAAAGCCACGACAAGTGCCGCCGCTTCGGCCTTGTTCAGCAGGCAGTCCTGTCACCTGCCAGCCAGCTTCGCCAGGACTTGAGGGCTCTCGGTTGGGATCACAAACAAACCGTCACGGTGATTTCGGACGGGGAACCCGCCCTGCCGAACCTCGTGCGCGTCGCCGTCGGTGGAAAGGTTCGCCACATTCTCGACTGGTGGCATATCTCGATGCGCATTCAGCACGTTGAGAACGCCGTAAAGGGCCTGCTGCAGAGCAGGGGCTTCTCCGGCATTCCAGTGCTGTTCAAACGTCCCGCCGAAACGCTGCGATGGTACCTTTGGCATGGAAAAGTTCTAACGGCCACGACCAGTCTCCAATGGTTGATGGTCGATTGCACGCGGCTGGCTACAGATGACCGCGTGGCGACTGATGCGGCCCGGCGAGTGCAAGCCCGGTGCCGCGATCTGTACTCATACCTTGCAAACAACATGGACAGCCTGACCGACTATGGTCGGCGGTACCGCGCGGGTCTTCCGATTTCTTCGTCCCGGGCAGAGGGCTGCGTGGACGACATCGGGAACACCCGCATGGGCAAGCGCCGCCGCATGAGATGGTCGCCCAAGGGAGCCCACCGCGTGGCCGTTGTCCGCGCCGCGGTTCTCGACGGTCGGCTAACCGGCGCGTACCAAAGAGCCGCGTGACCCCCAGGTTTTGCCCACTCCCTTGGATTTCCCATCTCACAATTAAGGGCTACGCGACAAGGGGGCAATCATTCACGCCGAAGATATCACACCTGAAGACGCTCCGCGCATCCTGGCAATCCTCGATCGGGAGGGCCGTCTCGTTCTGGCCGGAGCTACCTGTGATGGCGGGGTCGCATGGTGCCACCCGGTCTCGGATGCCGCCGAAGCCCGCGCCGTCGTGTCCGAGGCCAGCCAGACCCGCGCGCAGGCCATGCGGGCGGCCGAGTGGCATGAACATGGCCTCGCGCGACGGCTGCGGCACCACGCCAACCTTCTCGATGCCCGTCTTGTCGATCCGCTCTGGCGTGTCTTCGCGTCTCGCGCCCTGCAGATCGCGGCGTGACGCCCGAGAGTCAGAGAAGGGCAGGGGAGGATGTGAGCCTGCGAGGACGAGAGAGAGCCTCGGGGTTCAGATCCCTTTCCTCATTCCGGAGTTTCCAATGTCCAAGATCGAACCCACCCTGGCCGCGCCGATGGCGCCGTCCAGGATTGATTTCGCCGCCGTGCTGGCTCGGCAGTCCGAGCGTGACGCGCGGATCGCAGCTTTGCGACCGGCCAACAAGGAGCGCCTCTTCGATGGCCTGACTGCCGCGGGCATCACACATGTGACTGTGTGTTTCGACGGCTATGGCGACAGCGGTCAGGTTGAGAGTATCGCTGCCTACGCTGGCGAGACCGAGGTTGTTTTCCCCAAGACCGAGATCGCCTATGCCGCATTGACCTGGGACGACCCGGAGGTCGAGACGCGGGCGCTTTCGCTGGAAGATGTCGTCGAGCAACTGGCCTACGACTTGCTGTCTGACACCCATGGAGGTTGGGAAAACAACGACGGGGCTTACGGCGAATTCTGCTTCGACGCGCGCGCGCGCTCCATCCACCTCGAGTTCAACGAGCGCTTCACCTCGTCCGAACTCACCACCCACGATTTCTGAGGGGGCGGCGATGGCACATCCCTACCACCACGCCCTGTCCTCGGTGAAGAAATGGGGCGGCACGGTCGACGACTTCATGGCAGTGCATTCCTGGTTTGACCAGAGCAAGGAGATCACGGCCGATTTTCGGCACCGGGCGCTGCGCCACCATGCGGAGGGCATCTTCATGGCCGAGACGATTTTCGGCCAGACCCTCTCGCTCTCGACCGGGCGCATCATCCCGACCCGCTGGGTGGGAGAGCAACATGTGAAGGAAGACCTCGGCTTCATTCCGAGCTTCGCCGATTGGGTGAAGGCCATTCGGCCCGAGCCTTGGATGGGTCGGACCGAACGGATCGAGGCACAGGTCGATCCGCATCTCGTCTCGCCCGTGGTCGAGGTAACGTGACATGACCGATCCCACTTATCTAAGTCTTGGCTTGCCGCTGACCGCTTCGCCACTGGCAGTGGTTCGCGCGGCGATCCGGGCGCTGCACCCCAACACACGCGCCGTTTGCGGCCTCCGAACCGCGCGCAAGCATTTCTACCGGCAAATGCTCTGCGCGCATGCCGCACGAAAGGCGGCAGACGACACGTCGATCGGCTGATCGCTCCCGGCCGACCCTTCATCCCGATTCAGTACCCGGCCTCTTGGCCGGGTCTTCCCCATTAAGGAGGTTCCCATGGCAGAATACTTCACCCATTTCTCGTGCCTGCTCGACGTCGGCAGCCCCGACAAGGCTGCCCGTGCACTCGCGCTGTTCCAGGAACTGCGCGCTGCGGATCAGGACGCCGACGACCCGGATATCGCTGGCTTCGATCTCATGCGCCAGGACGCGCCCGAGGGCAGCAGCCTCTGGATCCATGATGACGGGAACGGCGATGTCGAAGCCGTCATCCGCTTCGTCCTGCGTCTTGCTGAAGAGCTCGACCTCACCGGCCCTTGGGGGTTCCAGTATTCTCTGACCTGCTCTCGGCCACGACTCGACGCCTTTGGTGGCGGCGCGCATGCCATCGATCTCGGTGCGCGCAAATCCATCGGCTGGTCCAGCACGCAAGAATGGCTGGCCGCCGCATTGAACGGGGAGGACATCGATGCCTGAGGTGATCTGCACCACCGTCTACCAGTTCCCCGAACTCTCGGATGCCGCCAAGGAGAAGGCCCGCAACTGGTATCGCGACCTTGGACCCCACGACGACTGGTGGGATGCGGTCTATGAGGATTTCGAGCGGGTCTGCGAAATCCTCGGCATCTGCCTGAAGACCACCGCCGTCCGCCTGATGGGTGGCGGGGCGCGGGCCAAGCCTTGCATCTGGTTTTCCGGTTTCTGGAGCCAGGGCGACGGCGCCTGCTTCGAGGGCTACTGGTCCCACGCCAAGGGCGCGGCCACGCGCATCCGGGACTACGCCCCGACCGACGCGACGCTGCATGGCATCGCCGACCGTCTGCAGGCCATCCAGCGGCGAAACTTCTACCAACTCGCCGCCGAGGCCAGCCACCGTGGCCGCTACTACCATGAATACACCATGTCGATCGACGTCACGCGGGACAGTCCGAGGTGGCAGCCGCCGACCGAGGACGCCGAGGAGCTCGTGACCGAGGCGCTGCGCGATCTGGCCCGCTGGCTCTACCGCCAGCTCGAAGCCGAATACGACCACCTCACCTCGGACGAGGCCATCGAGGAGGGGATCATCGTCAACGAGTATACGTTCACGGAAGGAGGGCGGCGGTTCGGGTAACAGTGATCAAAGTGCAAGGTTCATTTGATCTTTACAGTAAGTCCATATGGACTATATTGAAGCCAATGGAGGACGCCATGTACGTTGCAGAGAAAATCCGGGAACCCGCACAGATCAACACCGTCGCGTTGAAAGCTTATGCACGCGTGGCCGATGCTTGGGGTCTCAGTCTCAAGGAAGCGGCTGGCCTTGCCGACATGTCAGAGAGCACATGGAAGCGCGCCAAGAAGCCGGATTTCGCCGGAGAGCTCACCAAGGACCAACTGCTGCGGCTCAGCGCTGTAATTGGCATCTTCAAGTCGCTCGAACTCTACTTCTCGGAGCCGCTGGCAAAAAGCTGGTTCACCCGACCGAACAAGGGGCCGCTCTTTGGTGGAAGCCGACCAGTCGACACCGCCATCGACGGGGGTTTGCCGCAGATCCTCGCGGTTCGGACCTATCTTGATGCGTTGCGTGGTGGGGCATGAAGCAGACCGAGATTTCCGATCGCGGTCTCGTTCGTCTCCTGCCCGCCACCTACCACAAGCCACCATCGCTGCGCGGTCTCGTCGATACCGATGACGAGATGGAGATCTTGGCAGAGATCGAGGGCCTGACCAGTGGGCGTCTACAGGCCGAACGCGGGCGCAACCCGCATCTGGACCCGCGCGAACTCGCTTGGCAACGCCGCAGCCGCGATCTGCGCATCTATGGGGACAGTCACGTCAACGCAGCCTTCACTTACACCCGCGTCGGCGGAAACCGCTTCAACGCCGAGGAGCGCGGCGCGTGGTACTGCGCATGGGATGTGAGGGTTTCTGTCAGCGAAGTGGCCTGGCACCGCACACGCGAACTCGGCTTTACCGGCAGCTTCCAGGACAGCGCCCGCTATGTGGAATTGCTGGCCGACTTCATCGGCGTCTTCGATGACATGACCGGTGAGGCAGATCATCCGGCGCTGCATCCGGATCCGGCTGTCGGGTATCCCGAGGGCCAAAGCCTGGCACAGCATCTACGTCGGGGCGGATCCAAGGGCCTGATTTACCCTTCGGTCCGGGCTCCTGCACCGGGCGGGAATTGCCTGGTCTGCTTCGAGCCCCACGCAATTCAGAACGTCCGGCCGGGCGCGTCTTGGGATCTTGTGTGGGATGGGACACCGCACTACTCGATTGCGGCTGTCGGCTGACAAGTTACAGCGCATGCGCCTTTGGGGGTCCGAAAAAATGAAACAGGCAAACGACAACAGCGCGGACGTCACGAACTTGAAGCCATGTGACCATCAGCCGTTCTTTGAGGCGTTGGACTGTCCGCCCCCACCGACCGACGCACTACGAGCAGCGTTTCGTAGGCGGAAGGAAGCCTTGGTGGATTCGTGCGCCGACTCGCCATCCACCAACTGACACCCATCACTTATTCCCGTCGATCCACTTCGACATGAGCCCCTTGTCGCGGAAGCATTCGTCCGGAACGGCGCGCCGTTTGATCCGGGCGAGTTTCTCCGCGAAGGCTACTTGCTTGGACGTGGGCAGCCGGTCCATGTCCGATACAGGCTTCAGCCGGGCCTGAACCTCGATCCAAGCGCTCAAAGATCGCCGGTCTTGCTGAACCTCCCAGAGCAGGAGCGTCCGGTTGCGCAGGGCGAGCGACCGCGCATAGGCAATCTGCTTGGGTGTTACGGGCAGGGCGCGGGTGCTGCTTTCCATGGTGGAACCCCCTTTCTGGCTTGGCTCTGAAAATAGAACATAACAAGAACAAAATCAAGCCAAGCGTCGGGAACACCTTGGTGCGAGAGGGAGAGAGGGGCCGGGAAAGATCAGGTCCGAGGCTGCCCGAGAGAGGGAGTCCGGGCCTGATCCTGTCCTTCATTCCGGAGTTTCCCGATGACCCATCTTGCCCCTGGTGCGCAGGCGTCCTTGCCTGCGCCCATTGTCCCGTTGGCAGCAAATCCTGCCTCTGCGATCGTTGCTGTTGCCGAAGCGCTGCAGCCCGATCTGGCGCAAGGGCTTCAGATCGACGCGCTGCGCCTGCGCCGCGAGATGGAACATGCCTTTGGCGGTTCCGATGCGACCGGTGCTTGGGACTGGAAGCTCGCCTATGAGGCGGGCGAGGTGGCGCTGGTCCTCTTTCTGCGAAAGTTCGGTCGGGCGCTGCTTGCGCGTGCCGGCTCGCCTGCGGCGCTGTTGCCGATCCTCGCCAAGGTGGCAGGTCTCTTGCCCACGCACACCCGGCGGTCGGAAGAGATGGAGCGGTTTCAGCAATTCAGCACGCCCTTGCCCATGGGACTGGCGGCACTGGCGGCAGCACAGATCACGCCCCGCGACCTGGTCCTCGAGCCGTCTGCCGGGACCGGGCTCCTGGCGATCCTTGCCGAGATCGCGGGCGGCAATCTTTCGCTGAACGAGCTGGCCGAAACCCGCGTCGATCTCCTTCGGCTGCTTTTCCCGGGCCGACCGGTCACCCGGTTCGATGCCGCGCAGATCGATGATCATCTCGACGCCTCCTCAAGCCCGAGCGTCATCCTGATGAACCCGCCCTTCTCGGCCCAAGCCAATGTCGATGGTCGGTCGACCGAGGCGACGGCCCGGCATCTGCGCTCGTCGCTCGCGCGCCTGGCCCCCGGCGGGCGGCTCGTCGCCATCACAGGGGCCGGTTTCGCGCCGGATGCGCCGGCCTCGGCCGAGACCTTCGGCCGTATGACCGAGACGGCCCATCTCGTCTTCACCAGCGCGGTGTCGGGCGCCGCTTTCGCCAAGCACGGCACCAGCTTCGAGACGCGGATTTCTGTCTTCGACAAATGCCGCGGCGGCGAGCCGGGCGGCACCACCGCAGACCTGCGCCAACCCATGTCTAGGGACGTGGCGCATCTGATGTCCCGGGTCACTGCAGAGATTCCGCCGCGCCTCGAACTGGAACAGGCCGCAAATGCAGGTCTGTTCCATTCTTCCCTCTTCCCGGGAAGTCCTGCCCGCGCCACACACACAACCACCAGCCGATCGCGCGCGACCTCTGCGGCTAAAATGGCGAAACCCGAAACGCCGATTGAGGCCGAAGAACTGTACTACGCTCTCCGCGACGCCGCCGAGGACGAAGATGCCGCACGGCTGTCCGACGCGATCTACGAGACCTTCCGTCTGCAGGCTATCGACATCCCAGACGCCGCATCGCACCCGACCAAGCTTGTGCAATCGGCGGCCATGGCCTCTGTCGCACCTCCGAAACCGAGCTATCGCCCCAAGCTTCCGGCGACCATCCTGCGCGACGGCCTGCTGTCAGACGCGCAGCTCGAGACCGTCATCTATGCGGGGGAGGCGCATGGCGCGCATCTCACGGGGTCTTGGACCGCGGATGAGACCGGAGACGTGGTCTCCGCTGCAGCGGACGATGCCGCTGACGCCGTCCACTTCCGCCGGGGTTTCTTCCTCGGCGATGGCACCGGGGCGGGCAAGGGCCGCCAGTCGGCCGGGATCCTGCTCGACAACTGGGCCCGAGGAAGACGCAAGGCGCTGTGGATCTCAAAGAGCGACAAGCTGCTGGAAGATGCGCAGCGCGACTGGTCGGCGCTCGGGCAGGAGCGCCTGCTGGTGACGCCGCTCTCGCGCTTTGCCCAAGGCCGCGACATCCCGCTTACCGAGGGCATTCTCTTCACCACCTATGCGACGCTGCGTTCGGAAGAACGAGGTGGGAAGAAATCCCGCGTCGACCAGATCGTCGACTGGCTCGGGGCAGATTTCGACGGGGTGATCCTCTTCGACGAAAGCCATGCCATGGCCAATGCCGCCGGCGGCAAAGGCGAGCGCGGCGATACCATGGCCTCGCAGCAGGGCAGGGCGGGCCTGCGCCTTCAATACAAACTTCCGAATGCCCGCGTGGTCTATGTCTCGGCGACGGGGGCGACGACGGTTCACAACCTCGCCTATGCGCAGCGGCTCGGTCTTTGGGGTGGGGAAGACTTTCCGTTCGCCACCCGCGCGGAATTCGTCGAGGCCATCGAGGCAGGCGGCGTCGCCGCGATGGAGGTCCTCGCCCGCGACCTGCGGTCGCTTGGCCTCTACACCGCCCGGTCGCTTTCCTATGACGGTGTCGAGTACGAGATGCTCGAGCATGCGCTGACCCCCGAGCAGTGCGGCATCTACGATGCCTATGCCGGGGCCTTCGCCATTATCCACAACAACCTTGCCGCCGCAATGGAGGCGGCCAACATCACGGGTGACAGCGGCACTCTGAACCGCCAGGCCAAATCCGCCGCTCGCTCGGCCTTCGAGAGCGCCAAGCAGCGCTTCTTCGGCCATCTGTTGACCAGCATGAAAACCCCCACCCTCATTTCCAGCATCGAGGCTGATCTCGCGGCAGGCCATGCGGCCGTCATCCAGATCGTCTCGACCGGCGAGGCGCTGATGGAACGCCGTCTCTCGGAGATTCCGACCGAGGAATGGAACGACATCCGCGTCGACATCACTCCCAGGGAATATGTGCTGGACTACCTCGCCCATTCCTTCCCGGTGCAGCTCTACGAGCCGTTCACCGACAGTGAGGGCAATCTGTCTTCCCGACCGGTCGTCCGCGATGGTCAGCCGGTCGAATGCCGCGAGGCAGCACGCAGGCGCGATGCGCTGATCGAGAAGCTGGCGTCACTGCCGCCCGTCCCGGGCGCGCTCGACCAGATCGTGCAGCGCTTCGGCACCGATCTCGTGGCCGAGGTCACGGGCCGCTCGCGCCGCATCGTTCGCAAGGGCGAGGGTCCTGCCGCGCGGCTTGTCGTGGAAAGCCGAGCCGGATCGGCCAACCTCGCGGAAACCGCCGCTTTCATGGATGACCAGAAGCGCATCCTGATCTTCTCCGACGCGGGCGGCACGGGGCGCAGCTATCACGCCGATCTCGGGGCCAAGAACCAGCGCCTGCGGGTCCATTACCTTCTGGAACCGGGCTGGAAGGCGGATGCTGCCATCCAGGGCCTCGGGCGGACGAACCGCACCAATCAGGCGCAGCCGCCGCTGTTCCGGCCTGTGGCCACCGATGTGAAAGCAGAGAAGCGGTTCCTCTCCACCATCGCCCGTCGTCTCGACACGCTGGGGGCCATCACGCGCGGCCAGCGCCAGACCGGCGGGCAGGGGCTGTTCCGACCCGAGGACAACCTCGAAAGCCCATACGCCCGTGATGCTTTGCGCCAACTCTACCGTCGTATCTATCGCGGCGATGTCGCGGGCTGCTCGCTCGGCGCTTTCGAGGATGCCACCGGTCTCAGCCTTACCGATGACAATGGTCTGAAGGACGAGTTGCCGCCGATCACGACCTTCCTCAATCGTCTGCTCGCGTTGACGATCAACATGCAGGCCGTGCTCTTCTCGGCTTTCGAGGAATTGCTCGATCAACGGATCGAGGGGGCCATCGCCGCCGGGTCTATGACCTCGGCCTCGAGACGCTGCGCGCCGAGAGCTTCCGCGTAACCGATGCAAGGGTCATCTACACCCATCCCGGTTCTGGCGCAGAAACCCAGCTTTTGACCATCGCGGAAAAGCGGCGCAATGCTCCGACGTCCCTCGCAGATGCGCTCGACTGGCTCGATGACCCGAAGGCGCGGCTTCTGGTCAACAGCCGCTCGGGCCGGGCCGCGGTGCAGGTGCCCGCCACCAGCCTAATGCTGGATGATGGCACCATCGAGCCACGCCTCAGGCTGATCCGGCCGACCGAGGCCAGCACTGTCCCGGCCAAGCTGATGGAGGACACCCATTGGCTCGAGGCCGACCGCGCGGCCTTCACCGCCGCATGGAATTCCGAACTGGCTGAAGTGCCCGAGTTCTCGGAATCCACGCTGCACATCGTGGCGGGCCTGCTGCTGCCGATCTGGAAGCAGCTCCCCCAGGACGAAACCCGCGTCTACCGGCTGCAGACCGATGACGGTCAGCGCATCATCGGCCGCCGTGTCTCGCCCGCCTGGGTCGCGACCACGCTTGCGAGTGACGCGCCGACTCTGTCGGCGGCGCAGGTCCATGCCCTCGTTCTGGAGGGCAAGACCGTGGTGCGGCTGGCCGAGGGGATGGAGCTCCATCGGTCCCGCGTTATGGGCGTGAACCGGATCGAGCTCTCCGGGTTCACCGAGGCCGCCAAGGACCGGCTCAAGGCCGATGGCTTCTTCTCGGAGATTATTAGTTGGAAGCTTCGGCTGTTTTGCCCGACCGACGCCGATGGCGTCGCGATACTGGATCGTCTGCTTGCACGTTGTCCTGTCGCAAGGCTACATGATCGCGGAGGTTGTTGACCCATGTATTCCAAGACCGAAGACCTCGTGCGCGATCTGGCAGAAAATGCCGAAGGCGTCTGTCGTGCCTACCTTCCCGCCGGACGGCGGGAAGGATCCTACTGGATCGTCGGCGATCTGCAGAACAACCCCGGCCGGTCGCTCTTCGTGCGGTTGACGGGTCCTGCGTCGGGACCAGGGGCAGCGGGCAAGTTTACGGATGGGGCCACAGGCGAGCATGGCGATCTCCTGGACATCATCCGCGCCCGGACGGGGATCACGCGCTTCCCCGACCTTCTCGCCGAGGCCCGAGCGCATCTTGGCCGTCCGCAGCCGGTCGTCCCGGATAAGCAAGAGCCGAGGAAGGCCAAGGCGCCCGGTGACACTCCCGCGGCAGCGGCGCGATTGTTTGCTGCCTCGAACCCGATCACAGGCACGCTTGCTGAGACCTACCTCCGTTCCCGAGGCATCACCCAATTCGGGGCGAACGGCGCCTTACGCTTCCACCCGAAGTGCTGGCATCGGGAAGAGGGGCAGACCCGGAGCATCCCCAGACCGGCGATGATCGCCGCGGTTACCGATGGGGCAGGGGCCGTGCAGGGCGTGCATCGCACCTGGCTGGCGCCTGACGGACAGGGGAAGGCGGCAGTGAATCCAGAGCGTCGGGCTATGGGTCACCTCCTCGGCAATGCTGTCAGGCTCACCCCGCAGGATGACATCCTCGTCGTCGGCGAGGGCATCGAGACCATGCTGTCCCTGTCCGAGGCGGCCCCGAGCCTTCCCGTCTGGGCGGCGCTCTCGTCGGGACACCTCGGGGCGGTCCTGCTGCCGGAGGGGCTCCAGCGCCTCTACATCGCCATCGACCGCGATCCGGCCGGGCAACGTGCGGCAGGGAGGTTGAGCGCCAGAGCCTCCGAGGTCGGGGTGCGTGTGCGGGTGCTGGAACCGCGGCTCGGGGATTTCAACGATGATCTTCGGGCGAACGGCAAGGACGCGCTGCGCCAGCATCTGGCAGGTCAGATCGGGCCAGAGGATCAGCATCGCCTGTTGGGCTGAGCTGCATCGCGCAGGGGGTCTGGGAGTGCGGGGCAAGGGGGCTGCATCCCAGTCGTGGCTCTGGATCGTCGTCCTCACCCCATCCCGGGCCTTGCGCATCCACCCGTCACCCGAGCGGCCTTCAAGAGATGGGCAGGCCGTCAAAGCGGTTGCCCCTGCAAGGTCGGCAGGGAACCTATTTCCGCCGGCGGCAGAGCCGCCTTTGCATCGCGAGGCAAATAGCTTCCCTGCCGACCTCCTCCACGCTGTTCCGGCCCCGGTGAAGCCGGGGTGAAGCCGGGGTGAAGGGGCAACCGCCCGACGGCTCGGGTCTGCCCATGAAGGCCGCGCGGGATGACGCGCGGACGAGACAGGCCCGGAGGCAAGAAACCGATGACGATCCACACCCGCGACGAGACGTATGAACCCGCCCACAGCGATCCCAGACCGCCCATGCGCTCGACGAACTGCAGCTCTATGGCTACCGCCCCTTCGACGAGCCCGATCCGCGCCCTATGCCCGATGGGCAGCGCCTCGCGGTCGCCGTCGCCGACATCTTCGACGCCCTCGTCGCGACCCTGGAAGACACCCGCATGGAACCCGACCTCGAAGAAGTTCTCTGGGGCCAGGTCAACCTCTTCCACCGCGCCACGGCCCGGATCGAGCGGTCGCTCGATGAGAACGAACAGGCGCAGCGTCGCCTCCAACGCGAGCAGGACGGCTCCGAGGTGAAATCCGTCGAGCTAGAGCGCCTGACGGCCGAAGGCCTGACGCTGATCGAACGGCGCAACTGCATGGACATGATGCGCGATCACGCCGCCTCCGAGTTTGTCCAGCACACGGGATCAGCCTGGCGCCCCCGCACCGGATCGATGGTGAACCGTCAGCACATGACCGCCGCCCTGATCGACAGCCGCGACTTCCTGGCCGCCAAGCGCCGCGCAGAGACCGAGGTATGCTCCCCGCAGGCCCCAAAGTCGCCCTCACCGGTGGGACCGACTTCAACGATCACCGCCTGATCTGGGGTAAGCTCGACCAGGTCCGGACCAAGCATCCCGACATGGTCCTTTTGCACGGTGGCAGCCCCAAAGGCGCAGAACTCATCGCCGCCAAATGGGCCGAGGCTCGCAGCGTGACGCAGGTCGCCTTCAAGCCTGATTGGACCAAGCACGCCAAGGCCGCGCCCTTCAAGCGCAACGACGCGATGCTGGATGTGCTCCCGGTCGGGGTTCTTGTCTTCCCCGGAACCGGTATCCAGGAAAACCTCGCCGACAAGGCCAAGAAGCTTGGCATCCCGGTCATGAAGTTCGAGAAGGGGGCGTGAGCCCCCGACTTCAATCCGGGACAGAACATTGTGGAAACGTCGAAGAGCGCTTGATATTGTGGTCTGGAGAGAGGCGCCAACAACATGTTCGACATATCGCAGCAAATGGAAGTGTTCCCGACGACGGTCGATCTCAAGCGGATCGACCCGTCTCTCAACATGCGGCGCTTCTATCGAATGAGCGTTCAGCCAGACCTGTTTGGCGGCGCATGCCTCGTGCGGGAATGGGGCCGTATCGGGTTTCGAGGGCAGATGCTGATCGAACAGCATGAGGACGAGGGCAGGGCGGTCAACGCGCTCATGAAGCTTGCGGCGACGAAGAATCGGAGGGGGTATCAAGCGTTCGGGAACTCATCAGAAACGACCCGGAATTCGGTCGTCTTTATGGGCACCGCTGATTGTGATGGAAATGTTGACGTACTTGACGTAGGTGAGCCTCGTCGTTGAAATGCCCAATTCACACGGTCTTTCGCCTCGATCTGGAGAAGCTTCTTCGGCTACAAGCTCCGGACAAGGGTGGCCGCAAACGGGCCTGAGCAACGCACTTCCTCTACTCGCAAGTTGTAAATGCGTTTAGATCTGATTAATGAGAACATAGTAAGAACAACGCGATGAGCCCAGCGGTATCTAGATATGGAATTTGACTTCGAGGCAGAGCTCTCAAAACTCACTCGCGAGGAGCTAGAGCGCCTCGCAAAAAGCATGATGACGAGCGGCGTTGCCCTGAGCTTCCATGGGAAGCGCTCAGCAATGCAGATTGCCAAGAAGGTCCGTCCTCGTCAGACACGCCGGGAGCCCAAGCTCCATGTCGGTTCGCCTGAAGCGCAATCAAAGAACATGCTCATCGAGGGTGAAAACCTTCAAGCCATGGTAACGCTCTACAAGTACCGCGGGCAGGTAGACCTAATCGTCACCGACCCTCCGTACAACACTGGGCAATACTTCCGTTACAACGACCGTTGGGACAACGACCCGAACGACCCCGAACTTGGGACGATTGTGTCCAGCGAAGATGGGTCGCGTCACACCAAGTGGATCAAGGCAATGATGCCGCGCCTTCAAATCATGAAGGCGATGCTGAAACCTTCTGGTGTTCTTGCAATATGCATCGACGACAACGAGCTCTTCCACTTGGGGATGATGCTGGATGAAGTCTTCGGGGAGAAGAACCGGCTTGCCATTATTAACTGGCAGAAGGCGTACTCTCCCAAAGGTGGAAAATCTGTCTCTAAGACCACTGACTACGTTCTCGTCTACGCCAAAGATAAAGGGCTGGCGAAAATGGATCTGTTGCCTATTGATCGGTCTGGGTCGAAGAATATTGATGGAGACGATAGTGGGGATTGGATTCCAACTGACCCCTCAGCACGGCAAAATCGGGAAAAGACAGCTTACGCGATCCAATCGCCCTTCACTGGCAACCTTCATTACCCGAATGGCGAGTACGAGTATGACGGAAACCTTCCTGAGGCTCGTGCCCACTGGGTAAATTTCACTAAAGCCGAAGCGAAGAAGCATCTTCGAGAATGGGGTGTCGCGTATGTCGAGAAAGACCTCGGCGATGGCCGGGGCAACGCTCTTGTCCTTTCTGGGAGTAGCGTTGCACTTGAGGGCTATAATCCTGCGAGCGACCCAGTAGTTCAACTTGCAGCGAAGAAAGCGCTTGAGCGTCGGGAGAAGGGTAACTGGCCGAAGCTGTTCTTCCGTGATGATAGGAAGAGAAGGCCGGGGGCAGGGCGTCCTCGTCTCAAGACGCCTATTGATGTCGTCCGCGCTGGCATGATCCCTACAACATTCTGGGATGAGGAGTTCTATGAGACTCCTGCTGACGTGGGGTCAGTGACGTGGCCTCACGCTCAGTCAGGTCACTCGGACATGGCCAAGAAAGAGCTTGATGAGATTGTAGGCAAGGGTCACGCCTTCGATACTGTTAAGCCGCTCCGTCTGCTCAAGAAAATCATTCAGATCTGGTGTCCGGACAATGGACTTGTGCTCGACCCCTATGCGGGATCCGGTTCAACCGGACATGCCGTTCTGGAGCTCAACATGGAGCTCGAGGCAGACCGCCGCTTTATCCTTATTGAACAAGGTGCTCCTGAGAACGGCGACAAATATGCTAGAACCCTCACCTGGCAACGCTTGCACAATGCCGTCACAGGCAAGCGGCCAAATGGGAAGAAGGCAAAGCCGCTCGGCGGTGGCTTTGAATATCGCCTTCTTACCAAGACTATCGACGCCAAGACCGTTCTCACCATGCAGCGAGACGAGCTCATTGACGTTGTGCTCACGTCGCACTGGGAGAACCATAAGCGCTCAGCACCAAGCCTGAAGCGTGTAGATGACGAGAGCTATCAGTACTTGGTCGGTCTCGATCAGAATGAAGAGGGATACTTCCTCATCTGGGACAATGGTGGGCCGGTTGGCTCTCTGAGCCTCGACACCTATAAGAAGGTTGCCCTAGAGGCAAAGAAGGCAAGTATTGAGCCGCCATTTCATGTTTACGCTCGCTACGAGATGTTCCAGTCTCCTAACGTTCGCTTCTGGAAAATTCCGGACAAGATTCTGGCGGACCTCGGCCTGAACGAGAACGACGAATACAATAACGAGGACGAGCGCGCTTAATGGAGCTCATTGATTTTCAAGAACGGGCATCAAGCCAGATTGCCCAACGATTTTTTGACTATTCAGCTAACCCTTTAATGGTGGATCGAACGACGACGATCCCTTTTCTTCAGACGCTGGTTGCAATCACCGGCAGCGGCAAGACGCTAATGCTAGCGGATGCGGTTTCGCAGATGCGAGATGGGCTCGGTGTGGCCCCTGTTGTCCTGTGGATATCGAAGGGAAGGGTGGTGGTCTCTCAGACTTTCGAGAATCTCTCCTCGGGCAAGTACGCCGACAACCTTTCCGGCTTCAACATCGTGCCGCTTCTTGAAGTCGCTCCCGATCATTTGTCGAGCGCCGACACGCCCGTTCTCTTGGTGGCGACAGTCGGCAAGTTCGCTGTCGAGGATAGCTCGAGCGAAGACCGCAAAGTGCATCGGGCCCAGCTCGACCTTGCGGAAGAGTCTCTTTGGGATCAGCTGAAGAAGCGCCGAACCGAGAAGGGACAAAGGCGTCCGCTCATCATCGTGTATGATGAAGGCCACAATCTCTCGGACTTGCAGTCTGAAAGGCTGCTGGAACTGTCACCGGATGCGCTCATCGTTGCGAGCGCGACGCTTACCTTGCCGCCGCGCCTCAACAATGTCATGGGGCGGCTTCGCAATGATAAGGGTTGGAAGGACGAGGACTTTTCAACGTCAGTCTCGAGCAGAGAAGTTGTGCTCTCGGGACTTGTAAAAGAGCGTATCTCAATCGACGGCTATATTACGCCTCTCGAGCCAGCCTTGGATAACTTGCTTGCAGACCTGAAGATCGCGCAGGAAGTTACAAGGGATCACAAGCTCCCCTTCACGCCGAAGGCCATCTACGTTTGTTCAACGAACACTGTCGATGGGATGTCCATCGCTGAGGATTTGAAGAGACCGTTCAAGGACCGGCAGGCACGTCCCATTCTCATTTGGCGTCACCTTGTTGAGGTAGCCAAAATCAAGCCAGAGAAGATAGCAGTCTACTGCCAGCTCAAGTTCTCGAAGGACTCCCCCAAGCCTACTGAAATGCACCTGTTTGACGGCGGAGAGAAGGACTATGCTCGCTTCACGGCGGGAGACTATGAGCATGTCATTTTCAATCTTGGTCTCCAGGAAGGCTGGGATGATCCCGCTTGCTGCTTTGCCTACATCGACAAGGAAATGGCTTCGGCGCGGCAAATCACTCAGGTAATAGGCCGGGTTCTGCGCCAGCCAGGGGCTGTGCACTACAACGACCCAATCCTGAACACGGCGCACTTCCACATCCGAACGGATGAGAGGGGGGTCTTTGACGATATTCTGAGGGATATCCGCAAAGACTTGGCCTCTGAGCACCCCTCTATTGCGCTGGTGGTGAAGGATGAAAAGACGCGCGGTAAGCGCGATCGGATAGACCCCCAACCTCCGCGAACCATTCCTACGGTTGGAATCGAGAGCAGTCGCGCTCTGGAACCAATTTCGCGCATCGTCAAATCAATCATGGACTTTCGTTCGGACGCCCAAAATACTGTGGGTCAAGGAAGCCGGATGCAGGTGCTTCAAAAGGTAGGGGAAGAATCCGACGCTCAGTTTGAGTGGGTTGATGTCGAACATTCAAACCGCGTCACGGCGCGCTCTGTCTTCCGGCGAGAGATTCTGCGGAGCTATCCTGGCGGCCTTCGAAGGGCAGGGGGTCCTGTGAACCTCGTGGATATCGAGGAGCCAAAGTTCGATGCGATGATTGAGCTGAGCAGTCCTGCGGCGGATCACCTGCGCACCAAAGCTCAAGAAGTAGTTGCCGCGTATATCCAGCACTCGGTCATCTTCCAGAACGATGTAGATAGTCCCTATTCTGTCGGCCCGGTGGCTATCGATCCGAACTCCAATGAGGAGTTCAAGCGCTCACTCCACGGAAAGTATTCGGGCTTGAACCCGCTTGAAGCAAAATTCGCGCGCGCTCTTGATCGAACGCAGCGGGTTTGGGCGCGAAACCCGGTCGGCAGCGGCTACTCTCTTCCCCTTCTTCACGAGGGCAAGGCCTATTGGCCGGATTTCCTTGTATGGGTTGATAAGGCTGTAGTTGTAATAGACACCAAGGGAGACCACTTGCTTGTAGAGGCTTCAGCTTCGAAACTTTTTGAGATTGATGGAGCGGAAGCTGGAAAGCGTGTGGTGCTCCGGCTCGTGTCTGAGGGGCACGTCGAAATACAGAATGGTACCGTGCATAAGCGGGCCAAGACTGGCTTTACAGTTTGGGCATGGCGAAATGGACGGCTTCAACCCACGCATTGTGAGACCGAGAAAGAGGCGGTAGAGGCGGTACTCGTTGTTGATTGAACGGTAGCTCCATAATCTCCAGATATCATTTCTTGAACAGACCTTCAGATCTGAGCTTCAACCAGTACCTCGTATGGCGTCGCTCACCGGTTCGGCTGAACGCACCTTTCTCGACCAGGTCCTGCAGATCGCGGGTTGCGGTTGCACGTGAAGTTCCGGTGATCTTGAGATAGTTGTCGGCGCTGAGGCCGCCTTTGAAACCGCCAGGGCCTTCCCGAAACATTCGAGCGATGGCCTTGGCCTGGCGTTCGTTCAAGTGGTCTCTGTGACGATCGTAGAAGTGTGCCTTGCTGATGAAGAAGCCGACGCGGTCAAGTGTTGCCTGTTGAGCCTTCAAGACAACTTCCGCGAACCAGACGAGCCAATCGGTCACGTCGAGCGTTTTTTGATGCTGCTCGAGCTGGTCGTAGTATGCCTTGCGCTCCTTCTCGATGGTGAAGGCGAGCGAGATGAGGGTTGGCTGGCCAATGTTCTGCGCCAGCGACTTTTCAGCGAGGGCGCGACCCAGGCGGCCGTTGCCGTCTTCGAATGGGTGGATGCTCTCGAAATAGAGGTGGCCTAGCCCTGCGCGCGTCAGCGCTGGAAGCGGCTCTGCTCCCCCCGGCCCGGTCTTGTTGAACCAATCCGCGTATCGCTCCATCTCAGGTATGACCCGCTCTGAGGGAGGCGCTTCGAAATGGATCGTGGGCCGGTCGAGGCGGCCGGAAACGATTTGCATAGCCTCGGCGTGTTGTCGGTAGGCCCCGATGGTTTCCAACCGACGGTCATGGGATAGGAGCATCCGATGCCAGCGGTACAGCGTCTCGTGGCTCAGCGTGTCCGCAAAGCTGGAATAGACGTCGACCATCATTTCCGCGACGCCCTGTTCGCGCGGTTTGGCAGGGTAGCTGTCCGGATCGAGGCCCAGATGGCGGCGCAGCGAAGACTGGACACTGAGCCGGTCGAGGATTTCACCCTCGATGGCGCTCGTCTGCATCGCTTCCTCGCTGAGCAGTTCGATGCGGAGTTGCTCGCGCTCCGGCTGGCTGACATGATGGACCGCGCCGAGGATTTCTCCGGACGACAGCAGAAACGTCTGCTCAAACGGCTCCAGAGCGGAGGCGTCATACCGGAAATCCGGCCAATCGGGCAGCGTCCAGTTCCAAGCCATGAGTTATAGATATCCTTTCTATAACTCATACCTAGATCACTTTTGAGGTATAGAAGTCAACTCTATCGCTCAAAGGACCTGCGAGATGGGATGACCCACAAACCGACGCGAGGCTTTGAGCTAGGCCTTTTCAAGGTGCATCAGATCTTGCTGACGCGGTCTGGGGGTCTTCGGATCGACAGGGTTTTGTTCAGGCGCTTGAATGAATGGTTCATAGCGAACGTCCGCCATGGCGCCGTCGAACCAGGCAGGCTGCACGTCACCATTGTTCCATTGGTAAAGGTAGCCAACCAGATTTTCAGATGTCTTGCAGAGGATGCGCATGATCGGTTCGCCAGTCAGGCGGGGCTTCGTGTTCATAATGCGTTCCTCCTAAATGGACCTCGCAATTCGTCACTACTGAGGTCTGAAATTCCTGTTAGCTGGTGTTAGGACTAGGTTTCTGCAACTGCAAGATGAACCGTTCCGGGTGGGCGAAAATCCACCGGCGAAATGCAAGTTATCTTTTAAGATAGGTATCTTACGGTTCATGCGGCGATGCAGCGCGAACCGCAATTTCTTCCAAGATTTTGTCGATCTCGCCCCATATGCGTGGTTCCACTTGGCCGCGGATCAGAGCCCATTTACTCAAGACGTCGAGGGGGTCGTGGTCCCGGAGGAGAGTACCCAGGCTGGTCGCATCGACTGCCAGAGATGTCCGGGCCTGCCACCGCGTGTTTCGAGTGCGTCGCTCCTCCGCGACTGGGGCGAAGACCGGCGACAGTTGCCAGTCTTTGACTGCACGGCGCAGGGCGGCACGCACCACATGTGCTGGCTCAACACCACAAGTTTGCAGCGCTGCTTCCTGTCGTTCGAGTGCGTTGACCCTGATGTCGATCTTCCGGGTCGGGTTCAAAGCGCGCGCCGATACGGGAGCTCTCAGGCTGGTATGCGGGTCAGAGCTTTCCGCGGTGACTTGGTGCGGCGCCACGGCACCTTCCGGCACACAGTCTGACTCGTGCCGATCAGCGTCAACATCAGTGGCTGGGGTGCCTGTCGTGGTTGCTGTGACCTGTGCCTCATCCTCTTTCCCGGGAACCTCGCGGTCACCTTGTTGCAGGGTGGCGGCGTAGGCTGGGTCGGGCCTGGTGATGGTCGGGATCTTCTTGCGCAATCGACTGTCCTCACGCAGCAAGAATGTTGTTGAGGATGTCCGTCGCCTCCTCGAGCGCCTCGACGACATGACGTACATGTGGGCGCATCAGGGGATTCGGATCGGCTTGCTTTTCCAGTGCCAAGGCGTGGAGAAGCCCCTTCTGGTCCATCTCCTTGTAAGTGTTCCGTCGCATCATGACGGTCTCAATCACCGGAAAACGGGTGAGCGCTTCTTCAATCAGGGCGGCGTCAGCACGGGTCGTTTTCGGGTCGACCATGTTGAGGACGACGTGGTGGCGCGGAAGGCTAGAGGGGTCGTCAACACGGGATTTCAGTTTCTCAAACCAATCAGCAGTCTGCGCGCCGACATCGAAATCAGACGTTGACAGCATGACGGGCGTCACAATGTGGTCCGCAAGCACCGCGATGCCGTCTGACCATTCGGCACCGACCCCTGCGGTATCGATGAAGATGAAGTCTGCTGTGCCTGCCATGTAGACCTGATCGATCTGATCCTCGACACCCGCCACGCTTTCGACGGTGGCCGAGCAGAGAAGCGGCGAACTCAGCCCACCGGCTTCCGCCCGAGCATGCCAGGCCCCGAGTACTCTCGTGCTGTCCGTGTCGATCAACATCACTCTGCGTCCGGCGGCGATCGCGGCGCTGATCAAGGCGCGCGAAAGCGTCGTTTTTCCACTGCCCCCTTTCCGGGCCATCGCTGCGATCACCACAAGATTTTCGTTCGGCATTCTGGCCCTCCGCAAAAATAGTGAATCGCAACGATAATACCAAAGTGTCGCTAAACGCATGAGGCGGAGGGGTCAAGCAGAAGTCGGGATGCGACCCGCGTTTGGCATGCAGCGGGTGGCGTTGTGCGATGACCGTGCGACGCCTGCCGTGGCGCCTTCAGCATTCGCCGCGGGGCACCACACACCCTCCAAATGTCGGGATGCGCTTGGCGATGTGCTGCGGACGGACTGCAGGTGACGGATAGCGTGCGCCAGACGACGGGAGGCAGCCTCGCGTATGGCGTTCTGCAGGTGACGCGAGACGGTCAGCACGCAGCAAAACCCGTCTTGCGGGGTGCAAGAGACGGGGTGCAAAAGACGCGATGCGCGATGCGGGGACCGCATCGCGTGGTGCAATGAGCGCGAAGCGCGATCCATTTGACAAGGGACGGGAAATCGCCCCTGCAGGGCGATTTTCTACATTGAGTACAAGCCCTTATGGCCGACTCCACTTGCGTTGGGAGTCGGCGGGCTTGTACGAAGTTGGCAAGAAATAGGAACGTTAACTTCAAAATGCCCCGCCGCCGCAGACTGTCAGAGATCGAGCGATCGACCATCGCCCAGGACCGCCGGAACGGCGTCTCCGCGGCGTCGTTGGCAGCCCACTACGATGTCAGCCTGAAGACGATCTACAACGTGGTGAACCACTGGGGTGAGCGTCAGACAGCGAACGGCAGCCGATCGCGGGTTGTGGGGATCCGGGTCTCGGACGACGACCTGCGCCGGTTCGACGCGGCGCTGTCGCGGCGCGGGATTGCGCACCGCTCGGATGCCATGCGCCGACTGATGCTGGCGGCCGAAGGTGTCTTCCTGCCCGACGACGAGATGTGTGACGAGTTGCGCAATCTCGGCGCCGCGCTCAACCGGGTCGGCAACAACGTGAACCAGATCGCGCGACGTTTGAACGAGGCCAAGGTGCGGGGCGAGAGACTGTCCTACCCGGCCTCAAGTCACCGTGACGTCCGCGCCCTTGCGGGTCTGGTCTTCGATCTGGCCGATCAGGTCCAGGAGATGTCGCGTGCGCGGCGCAGCCTGCTGGACCTTGAGATCAGCTCTGCCTTGGCGGGCCTCGCCGAGAGGGATGAGAATGGCGCGGAGTGATCGGGCCCGGGGCATCGACCCGGCGCTCTTCGACCGCGGCTGGAGCCGGGTTTCGGGATCCTGGCAGGGGCTTTCCAAGGGCGCGCAGATGGTTCGGGCCGCGCGCGGCTATTCGCCAGCGATCTTCAAGGCGATCTCGAAAGGGGGCTGCCACACCGGGGCGCAGCTACGGGCGCAGCTCACATATCTCACAACAAAGTCGACCCATATCCTCGACAGTCGCGGCACCCATGACGGGAAGAAGCAGCTCTCGGAAGCCGAGATCAACCGAGTGGCGCGGCGGTTCGAGAACCAGTGGAACGAGCGCTACAGCCCCAAGCTTGGCCATACGTCGCATCTGCTGATGGCATTCCCGGTTGGGGCCAGGGGTGAAGAGGTGCGCGATATCACCCAGGCGGTCTGCGAGAGGTTCTTTCAAGGTGAGGGGTCGCAATTCGACTATATTGCTGCAATACACCAAGATCGCGCGCATCCACATGCGCATATCGTTCTGAACCGCCGCAGCAAGGATGGCGAAATGTTCTTTCTCGGGAAGGATCATCACTTCAACTACGACGCCTTTCGCGAGGCGATGGTCGAGGCGGCCCAAGTTCATGGGATCCGCCTCGAGGCGACGCGTCGTCTGGATCGCGGCGTCACGACCTACCGCGCCGAGATCGATGAAATCTACAAGGCTCGCGACGAAGGTCGTCCCCCAGTTGAGCGCCAGAGAACCGGCGCTGACCTGGGGGCCGCTCTGGAAACCGTCAGGCACAAGGCGTTGATCTACCGTGGGCTCGCGGCGGAGGCGTCACGTTCGAATTTCGACGACGTGGCCGAAGCGCTCGAGCGGGCCAGCACCATCCTTGCCAGTGGCGGTCAGATTCAATCTGACGGAGCCATCTACATGTCCCAAGACGAAGCAGCGTTCGACACGCTGATCACCGAGTTTTCTCAGAACATTCGCCAGATCGAGGCGGCGATCGACAGGGCGCCGGCGGCCGAGAGGCCGGTGATCGAGCGCAAGCTGACCGACGTTCTGGCCTCGGTCGCGCATTTGAACCCGCTCGGGGATCGCTCCGCCGCCCTGGTCGATGCCCCGTCCCGGGACGGCATCTATGCAAGGCCGAACTTAAGTGAAGATCACCTCGCGCGTCTTGACGATGGAGAGGTGGCACCAAAGCTGGCCGAGGCGTTGCAAGGCACGGGCATCGATGTCGAGGCTGTGGCCGCGCGCCTGCGGGAAGGGGCAGGCAATGCCGCACTGGAGCGCCAGTGGTTGGCACAGGATCTGCAGGGGATTGCCAAAGCAAGCGACCTAGATCTCGATAAACCTGCGGACCGGGAAGAAGCGCTCGACAAGCTGGAAGCCGTGCATGTTCGGTTGGGCGATGTCCTGACTGACGTGCGCGTCCTTCGCGCGCCAACCGAGATCGACGAGGTGGATGACGCTGAGGAAGTGCTCGGTGAGCGGTTGGCGGCACCAGGGGGTGATCTCGTGAAGGACGGGCCCGACATTTTTGCCCCATCGGAGCGGCAGGCGTTCAGGGCGCTGGTGGCGCAGTTCCGCCGGACGGATTTCGATCATCCGTTCTCCGACGACCCGTCTGTAAGGCGGGCCGGCGCCGTGGAGGTTGAAGAGGCCCGCGTCGCGTTCGGCGCCTATGCGCAGAGATCTCCGCAGCATGCCGAATTGGCCTCGATGGCCTGGGAACAGATGACTGACAGTCGAATGCCGCCGCAATATGCGGTATCGGCGCAGGACCGCACGCTTCATGCTGGCGACATGGACCTCGCCTTGCGGGATCCTTCGGATCATCTCGGTCCGATCACGGAAGAGCTCCGCACCCTCGCCCGATATCGCACGGAGATGTCGGATGACGAATTCGGGCAGGCCGTTAGGGGCGAAATCAACCACCTTCGTTCGCTCGGCGCGTCGCGTGCCTATATCAGCGAGCGCAGTTTCGAGATCGAGGACCAGGCGCGACAAGACTACGCCGAGCGCCGTTATCTGGAAGAGACCGCGCCAACGGTCATGGCCTTTGTGCAAAACGCCGACGTCGAGGGCCCGCTCTCCGAGTCAGAGCAGCAGGACATCGTCCGGCAGGTCAACGAACGGCTAAGCCCCGACGCAATCGACGCACTGCGGGCCGGTAACGCGGACGTCCTGGACACATTCACCGAGGATCCGCTGCGCCAGCTGGAACTCGCCAAGACCTATCTTCAAGGCAGCGAGGTCACCGCGCATGGCCCGGCCATGGAGCGCGTTCTCGATGCTCTGGCCGAAGAGCAGATCGAGGCGCAGCGCGCGCGCCACGCCGCGGCACATGGTGAGAAGGGGATCACCCATGGATAAAGGCAAGATTGCCTTAGGAGTGTTGAGCCTCGTGCTGGTCGGTCTCGCCATGGGCTATGTCGTGGCGACCGGCTTTGTCATGTTCCGCTATGGGCTTTCTCCCACGCGTTTCGACGTCACCCTGCTTGCCCGCGAATATCGGGGTCTGTCTCAGTCTGCGCCGAAGGACTTCCTCTGGGTGAACCTCATCCTTGGCGGCTTCGGCCTGGCATCGCTGATGCTGAGCGTCACGCTTCTGGGGGATGCATTGACCCGCTTCGGGACGACGCATTGGCAGACCCGCAGCGAGATGAAGAGGAACGGTTTCTTTGCCAAGCCCGGTGGCGGCTTCCTTCTGGGCAAGCTTGGCTCCCCGAAGTCCAAGCGCCCGTTCCTTGTCTCAAAAACCTTCCCCCACGCACTGATCGTGGCGCCCACGGGCCGCGGCAAGGGCGTGGGATTTGTGATCCCGAATCTGCTCACCTACAAAGGCTCTGCCGTGGTACTCGACGTGAAAGGCGAGAACTTCCGCGAGACCTCGCGCTTCCGCGCCAGCATGGGGGACAAGGTCTTCCGCTTCGCACCGACCGACTGGGATCGACCGACCCACCGTTACAACCCGCTGGCGCGCATCGCGGCCATGACCAACCCTGACCGGCAGCAGATGGAGCTAAAACTCACCGCCAAGCTCTTCCTGCAAACCGACAACGAAAAGCTGAGCGGGCTTTTGGCCGGGGGCATCGACCTTTTTGTGGCAGCGGGCCTTCTCGCCTTCGAGCGCGGCGTGCCGACCATCGGCGAGATCTATCGCATCACAGCCTCGGGGGGCGACAAGCAGAAGGAATACTTGAAGCGTTCGCAGGAGGTGAAGAACAAGTCGGCCAAACTGATCTTCGAGCGTATGGCATCGACCAACAATGACACCCTCACTTCCTACCTCTCCCTCCTGATGACATCGGGCCTCGACACCTGGGACAACCGCGCGATCGACGCCGCCACCGCGACCTCTGACTTCTCATTCCGGGAAATCCGCCGCAGCCCACATGCGATCTATCTTGTGGTCGAGTCAGAGATGATCCACCCGTTGGCTCCGCTGATCCGTCTCTTTTTCTCAGACCTGATCGCCTCGCTGCAGGCACAGGAGCCCGCGGACGATGAACCCTGGCCCGTGATGATCATGCTCGACGAGTTCGACCGGCTGGGGAAAATGCCGATCATCGCCGAAAGCATCAAGACGCTGCGCTCCTTCGGCGGAAACCTCGCCATCGTCACCCAGACCATCCCTGCGCTGGACGAAATCTATGGCGAGAATACCCGCAGGTCGCTTCAAGGCGGCGCGGGTGTGAAGCTCTACCTCACCCCGTCAGAGCAGAAGACGATCGAGGAGTTGAGCCAGGCCGTCGGCAAGACCACCAAGCGTGTGGTAACCCGCTCCCGCGCTGTTGGCCGCAATCCGTTCGAAGGGCGCAGCGTCTCAGAGCGAACCGAGGATACCCCGCTCCTGACAGAGGATGAGGCCCGACGCATGGATCTCGATGAGGTCATCCTTGTGATCGACGCGCAGATGCCTATCCGCGCGAGAAGGGTGAAGTATTTCGAGGACCCTGCCCTGAATGTGCTGCACGCGGGTCAATCGGGGAGCTTCCCGTATCCGGACGAGGATAGACTGCGGCGGGATCGGCAAATGTCCGAAACCCGCGAGACTGTAGAAAAGCTGAAGCTGGAGCTACAGGAGGTGCGGGCGTTGAATGTCGCGCCGGACGCGGACCCAAACGCGGCGAAGCCATCGAAGACTGATCCTTTTAGTTCAACGAAGGCCCGCGGCCGCGCGGCTCGTGCTGCTGCGAGCGGCGGTGTCCAGGATCAGCTGTCGCTTGATATCGAGGGATTGGGTATCACGAGCACAGACCGGACGGCGCTTGCTTCGGCAGTTCAGACGACGAGGGCGATAATTGCCGAGCACGGGTGAATTCTCAACTGCGGACCTTCGCGCAAGGCCCGGCGAATAGCGGTTCCGAGCCCGAAACGGACGGACGCTTCGGGTCGGCTGTCTTCAACCACTTCAACCAGGAACGCAGCCTCTCCAGACGAACTCTCTTCAAAGCCAACCGCGCCGCCGCTCTTGCCGAGTGGTGCGGTCTCTGCGCGGGGTAAGGGACAACCATCCTGACCCAATGGAGACTGGTTTGCGTTCGTCTGCCAGCGCCCGGCGAAGCGCTGTTCGCAGAGTACCGGCAAATTCTCCAAAGCATCAGGCGGGCGGCGAAGTTGGCCGCGTGACCGGCAGGCCGGTTTCCAGCTTTTCTGTCAGACGCTCCAGAAAGGCGTCGCATTCGGACAGTTCCGCGTTGGTCACGTATTCGTCCGCACGGTGGGCCCGAGAGATATCGCCCGGGCCGCAGACCAGGACCGGGATACCTTGTGCCGCGATTACTCCGCCGTCGGTTCCATAATCCACCTTGCCGGCTGGCAAATGCGCGCCGAGGGCTGCAAGAAGTTCTGTTTCCGGCCCGGGCGCGATGTCGAAGCCGGGATAGCGATTGAATTCTGTGATCTGCACGGCAGCCTCGGGCCTCGTGTCGCGTGCTTTTCCGGCGATCTGCGCGGCGAGGGCGTCAATTCGATGAAGGAGGCCGTCAATGTCTTCCTCGGCGAGGTGGCGGATCTCGAATTCGAGCGTCGCGGTTTCGGGGATCATATTGAGGGCGCCGCCACCTTTGAGGCTGCCGACATGAATGGTCGAGTAGGGCACGCCGTAGCCTTCGGCTCGAGGGCCTTTCGCGGCGATGCCTTCCTGCATCACTCTGAGCGCGGAAACCAGATCGCAGGCGAGATGCAGGGCGTTGACATGGCCGGGGGCGCCGGCGGAGTGACCGGCCGACCCGCGGAACTCGATCCGGCGAGAGACCTTGCCCTTATGCCCAGTCACGATCTGCATTCCGGTCGGCTCCCCTACGACACACAGATCTGGCAGGCCGATTGTTTTTTCGAGTGAACTGACCATCTGAGAGATTCCAACGCAGCCAGCTTCTTCGTCGTAAGAGAGAGCAAGCTTGATTGGCTGTGCAAGGCGACGGCGCGATGCGTTGGCCATTGCGCGGATAGCGGCGGCAGCGAAGCCCTTCATGTCCGAAGTACCGCGACCGAAGATCCTGCCGTCGCGTTCCGTGGCGACGAAGGGATCGGTCTGCCAGCTCTGGCCGGTCACCGGCACCACGTCGAGATGCGCCGAGAGCATGATGCCGCCGGGACCCGCAGGTCCTGTGGCCGCGAAGAGACCCGCCCGCCCTCCGCCGGGCGCCTCGATCCGATGACAGGCGATGCCGAGAGGCGCGAGCAGCGAGATCGCATAGTCGGTTATCGCGGTGTAGTCCTCGGAGGTGAAGACCGACGGGAACGCGATAAGCCGCTCGAGGATCTTTCCGGTTTCCATCGGCCTACTCCGCCCGCGCGTAGGGGATGCGAACCTCGTCCTTCCCGCTCATGCGCAGGATGCGGCCGTCTTCGACCAGCACGTTCGGCTCCATCACGGTCCGGCCAAGCAGCGTCCCCTCCCTCACGACGAGGGCGCCCAGATAGATCGCGGCGCAGACGTGCCGGCCGGAGAGGATCAGCGGGTCCGTCGTTTCGACCAGTGTCGCGACGCCGTCGGGTCCAAGGATGACACGGTGGGCGTCGCCGCCGGCCAGCGGCGTGCCGGCCCGCACCACCGCGTGACCCGCGATGGCATGCGGCGGCGCCATGACACCGAGGGCCACGGCGGCGACGAGCGGAGCAAGTTCCGCAGCCGGCGTGATCGCGTTGTGAAGGACGGCCACCGATGCCCCTTCGGCATTGAACATCGCGCTGCCGAGGTCCGGCCGTGCGGCGACAAGCTGGCTGTTCCGCGCGGCAAGTCCCCGGCGGGGTCCAAGCGCGATCATCCCCGCGTCGATCAGGGGGGCGCGCTCCAGAACCAGGTCCAGCGCTTCTTCCGCGCTCCGTCCCTCCGCCATCGCCCGAAGGACCGCCTCGTTCACCGGGCGTCCGTCCGGCCCCGGCGTGTTCGGCAGGCGGTGCCCGGTGACAAGCCCGGTCTCCGAGGCCGCAAGAAACTGGAAAAGCGGCTCGGGCCGGTCTGGCCCGCTCGACATCAGCGCGGCAAAGGGGGCCGTCGCGACCTGCGCCGGCGGCGGCGTTCCGGTGGTCTCGCCCTCGGTGAAAAGGGTCGCGGTGCCACCGCGCTGCGTCTCGGCACGGAAGAGCCGACCGTCTGCCGTCAGTGCCGCAAAAACGGCGAAGCCGCCGATGGCGCCGTCGCCCACAGCCTCGGCTGCGGCGAGCGCGCGGAAGACGGCCAGCCCGGCATTGGGCCCGGCGGCACCGATCCCGACCGTCATGCCGCCAGCTCGCGCGCACGGACGTGGCAGGCCACGCCATGTCCCGGCGCAACGGCGCGGGTCTCGGGCATGGCCGTCGCGCAAACGTCCTCGGCAAGCGGGCAGCGGGTCCGGAATGGGCAGCCGGAGGGGGGATCGATGGGGCTCGGAACATCCCCCTTCAGCACGATCCGCTCCCGGTTGCGCAAGGCGGGATCGGCGACGGGAACGGCGGATAGAAGCGCCTGCGTATAGGGATGCTGCGGAGCACGGAAGATCCTGTCGCGCGGGCCGCTCTCCACCAACCTGCCAAGGTACATGACCGCAACGCGGTGGCTGATATGCTCCACCACGCTCATGTCGTGCGAAATGAACAGCATGGCCAGGCCCATCTCCTTTTGCAGCCGGATCAGCAGATTGATGACGGACGCCTGGATCGACACGTCGAGCGCCGACACCGGCTCGTCGGCGATGATAAGATCGGGTTCGGTCACCAGAGCGCGGGCGATCGAGAGCCGCTGCCGCTGGCCGCCCGAGAACTCATGCGCGAAGCGGCTCATCTGGTCGGGCCGAAGACCCACCTTGCGAAACGTCTCGGCGACGATCCGGTCCTTGTCGGCACCGGAGGCCAGGCCGTGGATCGTCAGCGGCTCACCGACGATCGCGCCGGCCGTCATGCGCGGGTTGAGCGACGCGAACGGATCCTGAAAGATCGTCTGCACCTTGCGCCAGATCGGCTTCATGCCCGACCGCGACAGCGGCGCGATATCGTACCCGTCGATCAGGATGCGTCCTTCGGTCGGGTCGTGGAGCTTCATGATCGTCTTGCCCACGGTGGACTTGCCGCAGCCCGACTCGCCGACCAGAGCCAGGGTCTCGCCGGGCCGGATCTGCAGCGAGACGCCGTTGACGGCCGCAAGGAACTTCTTCGGGCCGAACAGGCCGCCTTTGACCGGAAAGCGCTTCACCAGCGCGTCGAGTTCGAGGATCGGAGCGTCGGTCATATCCGGCCTTCCAGTTCGTCCCAGTGCCAGCACGCACTGAAATGTCCGGGTTCGGCCTCTTCGAAAGGCGGACCCTCGGCGCGGCATCTGTCGGTCGCGAAACGGCAGCGGTCCGAGAAGCGGCAGCCGGGCGGCAGCGCGTCGAGCGCGGGGACCACCCCGGGGATCTCCGCAAGTTCCGCGTCCCCGACGGGCCCCGCATGGCCCAGTACCGGAAGCGAGCCGAGCAGGCCGAGCGTGTAGGGATGTTTCGGCTTGGCGAAGACCTTCTCCACGCGTCCTTCCTCGACCTTCCGGCCGCAGTACATCACGATCACCCGATCGGCCATTTCGGCCACGACGCCCATGTCATGCGTGATCAGCACGATCGAAGCGCCTGTGCGGTCGCGCAACTCCCGCATCAGTTCCAGGATCTGGGCCTGGATGGTCACGTCGAGCGCGGTCGTCGGCTCGTCCGCGATCAGGACGCGCGGATCGCAGGACATGGCGATCGCGATCATGATCCGCTGAAGCATGCCGCCGGAGTACTGGTGAGGATAATCCTTCAGCCGCGCCTCGGGTGCGGGAATGCTGACGCGGCGCATCATCTTTATGGCGCGCTTCTCGGCTTCGGCCTTGCCCACGCCGAGGTGCTGCATGATGCCTTCGGTCATCTGCCGCCCGATCGAGAGGACCGGGTTGAGCGAGGTCAGAGGCTCCTGGAAGACCATCGACAGACCCGCACCGCGAAGCTTCCGCATCTCCCGGTCCGGCAGCGTCACCAGATCCCGGCCTTCGAAGAGGATCCGTCCCCCGGCGATGTGGCCCGCCGGATAGGGCAGAAGGCCCATGATCGACAGCGAGGTGACGCTCTTACCGGACCCGGATTCTCCCACGATCGAGAGAATCTCGCCCTTTCTGAGGTCTAAGGACATGCCGTCGACGGCGCGCACGCTGCCCTTCCGGCTCCGGAACTCGGTCGACAGGTTCTGCACGGACAAGACCGTCTCGCCCGTCGCCGTCGCGGAAGCTGTGCGCTCCGTCTCGGCCATATCGGTCATGTCGGTCATCGCTTCGCCTTCTGCCGGGGGTCGAGCGCCTCGCGGATGCCGTCGCCCAGAAGATTGAACGCCAGCACGGTAATCATGATCGCGAGGCCGGGATAGATCATGATCCAGGACGCCTGGGTGAAGTAGTCGCGTCCCGCCGACAGCATCGCGCCCCATTCCGGCGACGGCGGCTGGGCGCCGAGGCCGAGGAAGCTGAGCCCGGCGGCCGCAAGCACCGCCGACGAGACACCGAGGGTCGCGACGACGATCAGCGGTGGCACGATGTTGGGAAGCAGGTGGACGAAGATGAGCCGCATGTGCCCGGCGCCCGCGACGTAGGCCGCATCGAAATAGGCCTTATTCCGCTCCACCAGCGTCACGGAATAGGCGATCCTCGCATAGAATGGAATCGCGGCGATGCCGACGGCGATCATGGCGTTGGTCAGGCTCGGCCCGAGCACCGCAACCGCGGCGAGCGCTATGAGCGTCTCGGTAAAGGAAAAAACCACGTCGACGAGGCGCATGAGCAACCGCTCGGTCCAGCCCCGCGCATAGCCGGCCACGAGGCCCATGAGTGTGCCAACCGTCAGCGAGATTCCGACCGCGATCACCCCGACCTGAATCGTCAGGCGCGCGCCGTAGACGACCCGGCTGAACATGTCGCGGCCAAACTCGTCGGTGCCGAACCAATGGTCGGCCGAGGGCGGCGAGAGGCTCATCCCCGCGCCCATCTGATCCGGCCCGTAGGGCGCGATCCAGGGGGCGAAGAGCGCCGTGAAGATGAGGACGAGCACGAGGACGAGACCGACCCGCGCCCCCCTGTTGGCCGTCGTCGCGCCGAGGACGGCCAACATCCGTCGGCCGAAGTTGCCACGGCGGGGGGCGCCGTCTCCGACGGTTGCGGCAAGGTCGACTGCGGCTTTCACCCGGTCCTGCATCCTTCCGCTCCTCAGTGCCGGATCCGCGGATCGAGCAGCGCATAAATCACGTCCATCAGGATCGAGACCAGCACCACCACGATGGCGAACATCAGGATGAAGCCCTGGATCAGCGGATAGTCGCGCTGGAAGATCGCCTGGATCGCCATGCGGCCGACCCCGTTCCAGCCAAAGACGTTCTCGACCACGATCGCGCCGCCCATCATGTAGGTGAACTGCAGGCCCATCATCGTGACGATCGGCACCAGCCCGGCGCGAAGCGCGTGTCGGTAAAGGACGACCGCCTTCGGCAGGCCCTTCGCATGCGCCGTCCGGACGAAGTCCTGATCGAAGATGTCGATCATCGATGACCGCGTGAGCCGCGCGATGATGGCCGCGTTGGTCAGCCCCAGCGTCAGCGCCGGCAGGACGAGGTTCGCAAACCCCGTACCGGCCACTGGAAACCAGCCGAGTTGCACCGCGAAATAGAACAGAAGGATCAAACCCAGCCAGAAATGCGGCATCGAGACCCCGAGGATCGCTGTCGTCATGAGCGTCGTGTCCAGCCACGTGCCCCGTTTGTAGGCGGCGATGAACCCGAAGGTCAGCCCGATGGCCGAGGCGATGACAAGCGCAGACGCGGCGAGGATCAGCGTGTTGGGAAGACGCAGGAGAAGAAGCTCCAGCACCGGCTGCTCGCCGCGGATCGTGACGCCCAGATCGCCCTGCAGGATGCGCCCGAGATAGGAGATGTACTGTTCCACAAGCGGCCGATCGAGGCCGAGACGCTCGCGCACCGCTTCAAGCTGTTCGGGCGTGGTGCCCTGGCTCTGGGCGTACATGATCTGCACCGGGTCGCCCGGCACGAGGTGGATCAGCATCGAGACCGCGACGGTGGTGACGAAGATCGTCAGCAGAGCGGCAAGAAGGCGCTGGACGAGGAAACGGGCCATGTGCGCTTCAACTCCTCAGGCGAGGGAGAAGTGTGGGAACCGGGGGGCGGCACGATCGCCGCCCGCCCGGCACGTCTCAGGAGGCTTCCATCGCGCTGAACTGGGCGCGGTTGAACGGCCCGATCTTGAAGCCCGGCGTGTCGGCCGAGACGGCGTAGAGCCACAGCCAGCCGGGGGTGTAGATCGGCACCTGGCCGGCTTCCTCGAGCAGGATCTTGAAGGCCTCCTTGACCACCTTCTCGCGCTCGGCCGGATCGACCGTCGTGCGCGTGGCCTCGAGGATCTTGTCGAGCTCGGGCGTGTGGAAGCCTTCGTAGGCGCCCGGCGAATGCCAAAGCAGATAGAGAAGGTCCGGATCGAACCACGTCCAGCCCATGAGATCCATGTAGCCTGGTCCCTCGGCCTTGTTGTTCTCCTGCGTGTCGCGCGCGTTCAGCGTACCGATGTCCATCACCTCGATCGAGGCGTCGATGCCGACCTGCTTGAGCTGGTTCTGAAGCATCTGAAGCATCCGCTCGCGGTTGTCGCCGGTCCAGGTGGCGAGGATCACCTCCATCGGGTTGTTGGGACCGTATCCAAGCTCGGCGAGAAGCTCCTTGGCCTTCTCGGGGTCGTAGTCCTGGTCGTATTGCTGGCAGAATTCGGGATCGTTGCCGAAGACGCCGCGCGAAACGGGGCAATACTGCCGCTCCACGAGATCGCCGTAGACGACCTTGATCGCCATGTCCTTGTCGATCGCGTGGCTGACCGCGCGGCGGGCGCGGGCATCGTTGAAGGGCGGGCGGTTCACCGCGAACTGCAGGAACATGTTCTGGCCGGTGCCCTGCGCCACGTGAACCTCGACGGCCTCGTCCTCCTGAAGCGACTTCACTTCCTGAATCGGCGGCACGATGACATTCAGCTCGCCGGTGCGCAGACCGGCCACACGGGTCTGGCCTTCGGGCATGGTGCGCACGACCAGCCGGTCGGCCTTGGGCGCGCCGGGATTGTCGACGGGGCGGCCGCGGTTGACGTAGTCGGGGTTGGCATCCAGCACGATCTCCGACCCCTTGGTCCACGAGGCGAGCTTCCACGGTCCCGTGCCGATCGCCGAGCCGGTGCCGAAGTCGTCGGCCTCGGCGTTGCTGTCGCACAGCATCGAGGTGAACTGGTCGGCCATGAAGGGCACGAACGCGCCGAAGGGCGTCTCAAGGACGAATTTCACCGTCAGTTCGTCGATCTTGTCGACCGAGGTGACGTTCCCCCAACTCGCCTTCGTGAGGCTCGGGTTGTCGCTGAAGAGCGCCCTTTCCGCGGTCCACACAACGTCATCGGCGTTGAAGGGCGTGCCGTCGTGGCAGACGATGTCGTCGTGAAGCGCGAACGTGATCTCGGTCCCGTCGTCGGAGACGTCCCAGCTTTCGGCGAGATTGGGCACGACCGATCCGTCGTCGGCGAACTCGAGGAGCGAGTCGTAGATCTGGTACCAGACCTGCCGCGAAAGGGTCGAGGTCGCGCGGTGCGGATCGAGTGAGTCGATATCGCCGTCCCGCGCCCAGACGATGTCCGAGTCCGAGGCGAAGGCCTGGGACCCAAGCGCGATCGCCAACGCGCTGACCGCCAAGGATTTATATCCCCATCTCATTCTTGTTCTCCTCTGCTGAATGTAGGAGATAGCCAGCTTCGCGGCCGGCGCCTCCGGTTGTTGTACTGGAAATACTGAAACTAAAATTTCAAGTTGTCAACAAGGTGAAACTTGTGTTTTACTTTGGAGGGAGCGAGAGACACGAGATGCCTAAGAACAAGTCAGATCCGGCAGAGCCACGGGCAATCGAGAGGCTGATCCGCTCCAAGTACGATGATTTGCCGGGCAGCGAACGGGCGCTGGCGGATCGCGTTCTCGAATATCCCAACGAGGTCCTGCTCTATTCCGCGACCGAGCTGGCCGAGCGTGCGGGCGCCTCGAAGGCCGCCGTCTCGCGCTTCGTCAAGCGCCTCGGCTACGGCGACTTTCGGGACATGCAGCGCGAGATCCGGCATGCCCAGATGACTGGCGACCCGATCTTCCTGTCCGCCAAGCCTAAGAAGGGGCAGAGCAACCTTTCGCAGCACCTCGAAAGGGACATGGCCACGCTTCGCGAAACGATCGAGCAGATCGATTCCACGATGATCACCGAAGTCGCGCAGAAGATCCTCTCGGCCCGGCGCGTCGTGTGCCTCGGCTTTCGGAACAGCTACATCTTCGCGAACTACCTGCGCCGGCAGCTCATCCTCGTCCGCAAGGACGTGGCGCTCGTGCCCGGTGCCGGTCAGATGGTGATGGAGGATATCGGCGATCTCGGCCCCGACGACCTTCTCATCGCCATCGGCCTCCGACGCCGCGCCAGCCAGCTCGCGCCGGCGATGGAACTCTTTCGCGATCGGGGCGTGCCGATCGCCTATTTTACCGACCGGCGTGCCGTGCGGACACGAGATTACGCCACCTGGGTCTTTCCGTGCCAGGTGCGCGGTACGTCGCTGTTCGATTCCTATGTTGGCGTCATGAGCCTTCTGAACTTCGTCGCCACGCACACCTATCACGCCGCGGGACGCGACGGGCGCATGCGCCTGAGCGAGATCGAGGCAATGCTCGACGCTCTCGGCGAACTCGACCCGGGCACATGAGAGGAGACCACGCGCCATGCTGATCGACGAGGTTTCCGTCTACCACGTGTCCCTGCCGCTCAAGGCGCCCTGGAAGACCTCCTTCAGCGTGGAGACCGCCATCGACACGGTTCTCGTCCGCGTGCGCAGCGGCGACGTCGAGGGCTGGGGCGAGGCCGCGCCCTATGCGGTTCCGCAGTTCTGCCCGGAATGGGCGGCCGGCGCCTTCATCCTGATCCGCGATGTCTTCGCCCCCCTCGTCACGGGGCGCGAGATCGGCAGCGGCGCCGAGCTGCAGCAGCTTCTGTCGCCCTTCAAGGGCAACTGGTTCGCCAAGGCCGCGCTCGACACCGCCTGGTGGGATCTCGCCGCACGGATAGAGGATCGGCCGCTTTGGGAACTGATCGGCGGGGTCGCGCCCGAGGTCGCGGTCGGGGCGGATATTCCCGTGCAGGACAGTATCGATGCGCTCCATGATGGCGTTCGCGCGGCGGTCGATGGTGGGTTCTGCCGCACGAAGCTCAAGTTCCGACCCGACAGCGGATTTGAGATGGTGGCGTCTGTCCGCGAAGCATTTCCCGACATGCCTCTGCATATCGACTGTAACGGAGGCTTCACGCTTGGCGACATCGACCTCTTTCGGCGGCTGGACAGCCTTGGCCTGGTGATGATCGAACAGCCACTCGGTTGGCAGGACCTTATAGATCACGCGAGACTTCAGGCAGAACTCGACACGCCGCTTTGTCTCGACGAGACGATCACTTCGCTCGACTTCGCCCGACAGGCAGTCGAGACAGGCGCCACCCGCTGGGTAAACATCAAGCATGGGCGCGTCGGTGGTCTTACCAACGCCATTGAAATCCACCGCTACTGCGTGGATGCCGGCGTGCCGTGCTGGGTCGGGGGGATGCTCGAGTCGAATGTTGGCCAAGGCGTTTCGCTGGCCTTCGCGACGCTTCCCGGCATGGCCTACGCTGCCGACATCTTCCCCGCGGGGCGACTTTATGCGCAGGAGCTTGCGGACCCCGATATCACCTTGAGCGCACCGGGAAGAATTACCGCGCCGAGCCGCCCCGGCCACGGTTTCGCACCGAACCCCGAGAGGCTTTCCGCCAGAACGGTGAGCGCCGGCTGATCCGGACGCAACCACCGAAAGCGGGTTTTCGGACCCCCACGTGAACGGAGGAGGATGCTATTGAATGATGTCCGGATCATCGTGACGGGCGGTACGATCGACAAAGTCCACGACGCAAAAAGCGAGGGCCTTGCCTTCGCTCAAGACGGGTCGACGCATATTCCCGAGGTGCTACGCATAGGACGATGCCATTTCCCGGTGGTGGAGCTTCTGATGCTGAAGGACAGTCTGCTTTTCGAGGACGCCGACCGCGAGGCGATCGCAGAGGCAATAGACCGCGCCGCAGAGGATGGGATCGTTGTCACCCATGGGACAGGCACGATGGGCGAGACCGCGCGGTTTCTCGAAGGGCGGACCCCGGGGAAGACCGTTGTGTTGACCGGCGCGATGCGGCCGTTCTCGCTATTCGCCTCGGACGGGGAGTTCAATCTGGGCGGAGCAGTGATCGCCGCCCAGACACTCGATCCCGGTGTTTGGGGCGTCATGAATGGCCGCGTTTTCCCGGCGGCGATGCTTGAGAAGAACACAGAACAGGGCCGCTTCGACGTCTGATGCGGAGGAGGCAACGTCAGAACGACGGGGCTTGAGGCGGGACAGGGCGCAGCCAAGCATTTTGGTGATGCCCGAAACCGGTTGTTGCAAGTGGTTCAAAATCAGTCCCGAGATCATCCGTCAGGCCATAATGCTCTGCGTACCCTTTTCGCTATCGCTCAGAAATTTAAAGGGCTTGCTGCATGAGCGCGATATCTGCGTCAGCCACGAGGCGGCCCTGCTCTGGTCGAAAACAGTAGGTTCAACATTGCCCAGCGAAGCGGCGGAAAAGTAGGAGCCGCAAAATGGCGCCGCGCAAAACACGCGCAGCTCCCCTTAACGGGTCTTTCCCCAAATCAGAGCCTGCGACTGCTTTGTCCGCATTGTGGGCTTTGCCGAAGGCCTTGGCGAACGGCAGCTCATCGGCGTCTATCCTGTCAGCCGTTTTGCCCTCTCCGCTATCCGGACCACTTGCGCACCTGCCTTCGCCGCAGCGCTCCGCACAACCACAGGCGCCTGCACCGCACCTCGTCCGATCGCTTCGCCTGTCGTGAGCGCACCGATCCGCGATCTGCCCTTGACGCCGTTCGTATTGAAGATGCCTCGCATGATCCCGGTCGAGCCAGCGACAACGGCGGGCGCGGCCACCACCATCAGGTTGCCCGAAATCCCCCGTACGATCAGGGGCGTTGCTGCGACAAAGCCCTTCGCCAGGAAGACCATGACTAAGAACGGCACCAGCGATCCGATGTTGGCGGCGGAGTTAGGATCGCCAAGCTGTGCCAACAGAGAATTTGCCATGCCGACCACAGTTGAAAACATAGCTGCGATGACGATGGGGTAGAAGGCATAGCTGACCGTCGTCGAAACCCACCTATGGAAGAAATCCTTGGTCGCGTCGAAGAGCGACAGTGCGATCATGATCGGAGCGAGGCCAAGCATGAGTGTCAGCATCATCTTGGCGAAGATGAGTACGATGCCGGTCATGAAGCCGAGAAGGCTGAGGAGCACCAGGCCAATGCCGCCGAGGATCGCTCCGGTCATCCAGTTGAGGTTGTTGCCGATAGCGTTAAGGTATTGGCTGAACTCTGTAATCAGTCGGTCGAATTCGGCTGCGAAATAGGTAGCGCCCGCCCCGCCGCCCCCGACTGATGAAATCAGTGCGCCCGCCACATAGTCGAGCCCGCCAATGACTGCATTTGCGACAGCGTTGAAGTTGGCCCAGTTGAAGGCGAAGAGCCCTATCAGCATCAGCTTGATCAGGTACCAGAAGAAACTTGCCCCATCCATGCTGCGGAACTGGAATGCCATGTTGATGCAGACGCCGATCAGCGAAAGCGTGACCATCAGCAGGACGATCGTGCCGGTATTGCTCGCCACGGCCCCGAACTGGGACTCGGCCGCATCGGCGAGGAAGCCGTCGGCGGTTCCAACCATCCAGCTGACGATGCTCATTACCAGTTGCCTTGCGCTTCGCAGATATCCTGGACGGCGCGGGCGATCTGGTTCTGTTCGTTGCGGAGGGCCAATTGGGCTTGAGTGTGCTCCGCTTGGGTGTCGCTCGCGAACTGTTCCTCGTACTCGGTCGAAGCGGCATCCCAAGACGGGAAGCGCACATCACAGCCGCAATCGCCACTTTCGTTGATCGTCTCCCATGACCGCAACTCGTAGAGACGCATCAACGTCAGCGCCTTGTAGGCTTCCCGCGGATTGATTTCGTCCATCCAGGTCGGGCGCGCCGGACGATCGTTGCAGATCCGGTATTGTTGAGGCGACATATCGACCGTGAGATCGTTTGAGATCGGAGGCGAAGTCTGCGCCACAAGTGGGCCCGCAAGGGCGGCAAGCATGACTGCGAGGATTGGTTTTCGCATCTGGGGGGTTCCTTTTTTACTCAGCGGCAACGGAGGGGCTCTTGTTGCCTCTGCCGTCGACCGTGTCGAGGTTCAAATCTGTGGTTTGGCCCGGGAGAAAGAACTCGGTGATTCCGCGCGTGCCTTCATGGCGGCCTGCCTGAATGATCACGTCGATCGAGCCCTCAATATAATCGATCATGTCGGCATAGGTCATCGGCACATCGGTTTTCAGGGCGGCGATGGCGAGGCGGCGAACAGCAAGTTGTGGGGTCTCGGCATGGAGCGTAGTCAGCGATCCACCGTGGCCGGTATTGATTGCCTCGAGAAACGTCATCGCCTCGCGCCCGCGGACTTCGCCCAGGACGATCCGGTCGGGTCGCATGCGAAGCGTTGAGGCCAAGAGCACATCGGCACTGCGGGCATCCGTGTCCCGGTCCGCGATCAACGTCACGACATTGGGCTGCTCGGGGCGCAGCTCGGCCGCCTCCTCGATGGTGATGATCCGCTCTTCGGGCGGGATCAGCGAAAGGATCTTGCGCGCCGCGACCGTCTTGCCGGTCGATGTGCCGCCCGAGACGATCATGTTGAGCTTGTTCTCGACGCAGAAGTGCAGGGCGGCGTTGATGTCGCCGGATGTCACCACATCGCGCAGCGCGGCGTTACGTTCGCGGCGCAGGCCTTCGAGGCTGCGCTCCTTGCCATAGAGAAACCCGAGCTTGATCGCCTCGAGCGGCAGGGAGGAGAAGAATCGCAGCGATATGGAGAACCCGCCTTCTACTGCCGGCGGCTGGATCACCTGCGCGCGGATTGGCCGGTCGCGATAGAGGATCGAGACCGAGACGATGGGCTTCTTGGTGCTGAGTGTGGTCGAGGCGGCGGAGGCGATTTGATTGCCGAGGTCCTTGATCTCGGTCCGGGTCAGCGGGCTGCCCAGTGCACGCATGAAGTGATCGCCCTGAAACTCTCCCCAGACTTGTCCGTCAGGATTGATGCAGATCTCGATCGTGTCGTCGCGCAGGACTTTGGGGCCGAAACGGTCGAGCGACGCTTCCAGATAACTTGCAGCCATGTCAGAAAATCTCGAGGTCACGATCAACCATGACCGTGATCCGTGTACCCTGATCGACATGTATCACTGGCCGGATCGCCAGATAGTCCTGCATCACGCTTTGCGTACTATCGCGCAGGTCGGTGCCGACATCACTCGCAACATCGGCCGCCGCCTCGCTGTCGATTTGACCCGCTGCAGCCGCAGGCAGGGCGCCGATCAAGGAGATCAGCGCGGCGGAACCGAAGCGTTGCGCGAAACGGGTGTCGACAAACCCGGTGGTGCCAGTACGGCCGAGTTCGTCTCCACCGAAGGCGCTGATCTGCACGGTCTGATTATCGGGCAGGATGATCCGGTCCCATGCCACCATGACGCGCGATTGGGCGAGTGCGACATCGGAGCGGTAGCGCCCGATCAGCCGCGCGCCGCGCGGGATCAGGATACGCGTTCCATCGAAAGAATGGACGTCTTCCGAGACGATGGCGCGGATCGCGCCGGGCAGTGTGCTGTCGAGGGCCGTCTCTGTCACAGCCTGAATCATGGTGCCCTGAACAACCGTGTTCGATGGGTTCGCGATCACTTCGGCACGTGTCACCTGTGCAGGTTGCGCGCCCGAACGAACAAAGGCTTCATCTGCATTCAGTCGCGCGGCTTCCAGCGTATTCTCCCTATCCGCACCCGCGCCCATCCCGGAGAAGGCGATCATAGGAGACGCGATACGCTCTGCGCGGGCCTCGGCTTCGGCTGCGCGCCGCCTTTCTAGTTCGGCCAACCGCAATTCTTCTTCACTTGGTCCCAATGAGGTCGGCTCTGGTGGTGCAAGCCGTGCAAGTTCCAAGTCCATGCGGAGCTGATCCAATTCGCGATCCCGCTCGGTCAGTTGCCGCTCGAGGGCCCGCTGAGCCTCGGCGGATGCTTCCTGTAAGGTGGCAATTTGCGCCGTCAGGTCCGCAATAGCCTGCTCCGCCCCGCTATCCGCGGCCTCGGCCGGTCTTGCGCGTAGTTCCTCGAGTTCCGCTCTCAATGTCGCAAGACTTTCCATCAGCGCGAGTTCCGACTCGCTCGGACCTGTGTCCGTAGGCGGGGCTTGGCTGGGCTCCGGGGCAGAAATCGGCGCCAGATCTCCGAATCCGGGGCCGCTGCTCTGGAACTCTTCCGGCGCGGCGGTCGCCATTAGCGCTTCTGCCGACGGCTGCAGGGCAGCCCACGCCAGACCACCTGCTGCGGCGATGCCGACGACTCCAAGGATCGCGGCAAGCGGTGCAGGCCGCTTGTTTGCCTTCGCTTTGCCTGTCGATCCTTCGAGAGCCGCGAGGCGCGCGGCGAGGTCTTCCGTACCTTCGGTCATGATGTGGCCTGCCCTGCGTCCTGGACGCAAACCACATCTTCGCCAAGGCGAAGGACCCATTGTCGGTTGACGCCAGATACGCGGATAACGCCGTCACTTGAGGTGTGGCTGTTCACCGCGCGTTCTCTCCCGTTCGAATATCGGAAGATGGCGGGCACCGGTGCATTCCGTGCGAACCGGAAATACGTGAAGGTACCATCATCCCAGATGGCCGTCGGCGTGAACTCTTCTCGGGCGCTGACCGCATAGTTCGCGTTCAGCGCATCGGCCGCAACCGCCCTGGTGGGTTGCACGCGGTTTTCAGGATAGCGAAACTGCACGACATAATGCGGCGTCTCCCGGGCTTCGACGACATGGAAATAGTAGGAGCGGCGGTTGGTGTAGACGGTGATGTTGGTGGCGACGCCAGATGCTGTCGGCTTGATGGCGAAGGCACGGCCACCCGGGACACCGTCGAATTGAAAACCGACCGTATCGCCGGCGATGATCGAGCGGATGGTTTCACCCTCACCGAATTCGACTGTGGTGACACGGGTCAGTGTCGTGACGACCCGGTAAACCTGGCCTTCGGTCCAGGTCGCCACGCGCACGCGATTATCGTGAGAGCCTGGACGGGGCGTGGTTTCGGCCATGGCGGTCGTTCCCGCGAGCGCGAGAATGCTGGCGGCCAACAGCGTAGAGATTGCAGTGCGAGTCATTCAGAACGGTCCGATCGGATGGCATATTGAGTGACGGTGAAACCGAAAGGGTTTTGCCAGACATCGTCGAGGGAGCGGGTCCGTTCCGGCTGAAATTCAAACATCAATGTGGCAGTGAACGATCCATCCTGTACCCCCTGCGGGCTTGTCAGGCGCTTTCTGAGCCGCACCTGGGCGCGGTTTTCGCCAATAAGGGTGATCGATGCGATCTCAACGGCCATCTCGGCCGCAGCCCCGTAACGCGTCGGCGGATAGCTCTCCTGCCCCGATGTCCACATCGCGCGCATGCTGGCCTCGGCCGACCCGGAAGACTGTGCCAGGACGCGGCGGACACGAAGATCATTGTCGAGCTGGTTGTAAGTCTCGCGGTCGAGAAGGTAGCGGTAGATTTGTGCTTCGATCACGGCTGGCCGTTCGGCAAGGGACACGGTTTCAACCGTGGCATTGGGGAGCGCCACCCCGGTCGCGGGATCGTAGGGGACAACCACGGGAGGCGGCGTCTCGACCATCAGCGCGACAGCCGCAGCCGTCAAACAACCAAATACGCCGAAGCCTGCCCCGGAAAGGCCGATCATCCGCCAAAGCTGTTCCCGGCGCAGGGCACCGTAGACAAGTTCCTCTTCCACGAGTTCGCGCGCAGTCATCACCCCTGCCCCACTCATGGCTCAAGATCCGGCAAAGTGAAGTCCATGTAGCGGCGTTCTTCGGCAAGGGTGGCGGCATCAACCACGCCTGCATTGCCTGCGCCGAGGGTTTGGATCGCTTCCAACTCCCACATCCGGGTCATGGCGATGGCGAGTTCCGCCGTGACGCGCGTGTTATGATCCATCGAGGCTTTGAGATCCTCCATGTCCGGGATCATCTCGACCAGACGTTCCACTCGTTCGAGAGACTGTTCCGCCTCTGCGTGGCTGTTCTGCGCCGCCGCCGACATCACAGCACCTGTGGTTGCCCGGGTGGCCACGCCTTCAGCTCCCGGATTGCCGCTGGTGGCGATTTCGCGGAGAGAATCTTCGTCGAACCCTGCACTTGCCAGCGCCTGTTCAATCTGCGTGCGCATGGGCCCGGCATTGGGCCCGATGAGCGCGCTCCAATCGCCCGCCTGGATGCCTCGGATCAGGCCGGGGATGTCTTCGAAGTTGGCCTGAAGCAAGGTGTCGAGGTCCCCGCCCATGGCAAGCCCGAGGATGCTGCGCGGCCCGGTGAGCGAGGCATACATCTCGTTCAGCTGATCGAGCTGGCTTTGCAGCATGTTCAGTTGCTCCAACGCATTGTCCAGAAGATCGGTCTGGATCCCGAAATCCTGCAGCATCTGCTGAAGCTGGCGGATTTCCTGGGCAATGTTTTGGGTGTCCACCGTGGGCACACCCTGTGCCCCGGCAGGTCCGGTGACATTGAGGGCAAGTGCGAGAGCGATGCTACCGGCGAAAAGGGAACGGGGCAGGCGCAGGTTCAACGCAAATCCTCCTGACTAAAATCCATGTATTGCCGCTCGGCAGCTTGCGCTGCCGCCAAGGCGATCTGCTCGGCGCTGAGTGGCTCGGTTCGGGCGGCCTTAATCCGGGTCCGGATTGCAACCAGCCGGGCCAGTTCGGCCCGGGCATAGGTGTTGAGAGCGATGGCCTCGTGGAGATCCTCGGTCTCACCAATGCGGGTGATGATGTCCTGCACCCGCAGGGCGGCGGCACGGACCGAGACCAGCGAATAGTCGCCATAGACCCCTGCGCCGTGGGCCGAGAGGCTGAAACTCGCGTTGGCGAGGAGCACAGGGTCGATGGTGCCGAGCGCATCGATGCCGCCTACGGCCGCGAGGTAGCTGTTGTACTGCTGCGGGATCACCACGACATAGTGCTGGGTTTCCGCGAAGGGCGGCACACCGCCATAATCCTGCACATTGCCCGGACCGGCGTTATAGGCGGCGAGCGCATGGATGATGTTGCCGTCGAACATGTTCAGCATTTGTGCGAGGTATCGCGCACCGCCGGTGACCTGCAGATAGGGATCGTCGTAATAGGCCGGGTAGATCCCGAGATCGCCCGCGGTACCGGGCATGATCTGGGTAAGTCCGAAGGCCCCCACGGGTGAGCGTGCCCCAATCTGGAAACGACTTTCCTGCCAGATCAGCGCCTGCAAAAGGCAGCGCCATTGCACGAGCGAAAGGCCCGCACGGCCGACCCCGGACAGACTATGGGTGTCGCGTGCTGCGCGGATGATCAGCTCCTCGATCCCCTCCCGGGCATCGCCGAACATCCGCGCCGCCGCTGGATTGGTGTCCTCGGGTGCATAAAGACTGGCGGCCGCGCTTTCGACGTCGTCAACCGCCCCCTGCCCCGCCTCGAGCCCGGCCACGGTGCCGGCCACATCTCCAGCGCCAAGCGACATGGCATCCATCAGCCCTTCGAGGGAGGCGAGTTGCTGACGCTCGATCTCGGCCAGTTCCTCCTCGCGGCTTAGCCGGTCCTGCTGCAGTGTCAGGTCCCGATCGGTCTGCTCGAGGATCGCCTGCCGCTCTGCGAACAGGCGCAGATCGAAGGTTGGCACGCCCTGGGCGACCGCCGGCCCCGCCGCGGGAACTGCCAGTGCAAAGCCGATCATCGAGAGAGGAAGCCAGGTCCGCATTGGCTCAACTGCCCGCACCCAAGAGGACGAAATCGCAGGCCGTGTCGCGGCGCGTGACTTCCGCCCCCATGGTCGAGATCGTGGCGGTGGCGGTTCTTGCCTGCGCAGGAGCCTCGCGAAAATTAAAGCAGTTGGCTTGCGGGGGGTTATGCTGTGCACAGGCTGTCAGGGTCAGGCCGAGCCCTAGCAGCACGACGCTGCGAATGATGGTACTGGTCATGTCACTCTCCAGAAATCAGGACGTTCGCGATAATCGGCGCCGGCAAGCGCTTCGCCCTTCTCCATTCCGCCAAGGATGGTCACGAGCGGGCCGAGCGCGCTGAGATCGGCATCGATCACGACGGAACCACGGTCGTCGCGTACAAGTGCGAGCCGCGAGGCCGAGCCGACGCCCAGAAGCACGTCGAGCTCTTTCTCGGTCAGGCCGAGCATCGAGTAATCTGCAGCCGAGGCGCGAATGTTGGGCAAAAGCACCTGCGTCGGCACGGCTTCGACGATGGTCTTGCCGGTCCGGGTGCGTTCGAGCTGACTGGCATATTGGGTCATCATGACGACGACGGCGTTCTGCTTGCGGGCAGTCACCAGCCAGTTCGAGAGCCGTTCTGCGAAATAAGCGTTGTCGAGCGCCTTCCATGCCTCGTCGATGACGATGATCGTGGGCTTGCGGTCCTCGATCACGCGCTCGACCCGGCGGAAAAGATAGGACAGGACCGCCATGCGTTCCCGCTCGCTCTCGGAGTCGAGGATGCCGGTCAGATCGAAGCCTGCGACATCGCCGTCAATGCTGAAGCTGTCCTCGGCATTGGCCCCGAAGATCCAGCCATAGCGGCCCTCGGCCGTCCACTCCTGCATACGCTCGAAGAGATCGCCCTCGTCATCGGTCGAGACCAGCAGCGAGGCGAAATCCGACCAGTTTCGCAGGCCCGCATGTCCTGCGCTCGCGTTCTGGCGCACGACTTCCTGCAGTCGGTTGGTCTGAATCGGAGTTAGCGGTCGATCGCGCCGCTCTAAGAGGCTCGCGAGCCAATCAGCAAGCCATGCTTGGCCCCGCATGTCGATCTCGGTCTGGAGCGGATTGAGGCCCGTGGGCCGTCCGGCACGTATCGTCGAATAGCTGCCGCCGAGCGCACGGACGGCCATCTCCATGCCCGCGCGATAGTCGAAGACGAAGACCCGCGCACCTGCCCGCCGTGCCATGGTCATCAGGAAAGCCGCCAGTACGGATTTACCGGAGCCGGGGCGGCCCAGGATCAGCGTGTGCCCACCTGTGGGCTCGCGATCCGGCGCGCCCTGTTCGTGGAAGTTGAAGCGAAAACCACTGCGCTCGGGCGTCGGGAAGAGTGTGATGGGCACGCCCCACGGCACTTCCTTGCCAGTCTTGCCGAGCGGGGTGCGGTGAAAGGCGGCGAGATCGGTGAAGTTGTGGTTTGTGATCGCTGCCTTGCGGCTTCGCGCCCCGGTATTGCCGGGATGCTGCGCCATGAAATGCGCCCGCGCCCCGAAGGCCTCCGAGATCAGGTTGATGCCGGAGGTGGCGGAGATGTTGCGGATTTCGGCCGCGATGTCGTCAAGCGCCGTCTGGGTTCGGGCATAGACGGCCACGGTCATGTGGTGCTCGCCGAAGATCAGGCGTTTGGATTCCAGATCGTCCTGCGCGAGTTCCAGTTCCTGGGCGAGACTGACGGCTCCGTCATTGGCGGCCTGCATTAGCCGCAGCTGCCGCTTGATCCGGCCCGCCATGATGTTGGCGTTGATCGGCACAAAAGAGTGTGTGACCACCATGTCGACGGGCAGATTCAACTCGTCGAGCATCAGGCTATCTGTCTTGGCGGGGTAGTTCTTCACCGCAAAGATCGCCCCGAGCTTGTCGCTGACGGCACCGTCCGAGAGTGCGATGGTCGTGCCGCGGAAGGTGACGCGGGTATTTGCTACGTCCTCGGCGATCACACCGAGGCGCGACCGGGGGAAGAGCGGGTGCTCCTCGCCCGTGTTGAGTGAACCGAGGAAGCCCAGAAGCTCTCCGGTGCTTGCAGCCAGCAGGCGGGGCTTCAGCTCATCGAAGGAGGACAGCAGAAACCCCACAACCTCGTCGAGCTTGCGCAAGCGGCGGGTGGTGTCGGCCGCGTGTCGCGAGCGAGACGCCCCAAGTCCGAACGGCAAGCGGCTGCCGGTCTCAGGTCGCCTCAGCACCGTCAGGGTCAGCGTCTTGTCGCGCAAACCCGCGCGGCCGAGATGCGCGTGCCATCGTTCGTCGACGGCAGCCGCAAACCCTTCGCCCGGAACGGGCGGCAGGGTCACATCGACCGCTTTCGAGACCTTGTGCAGGTAGAATGAGAACTCGGTCCCGACCTGCGCCACGATGCCAGCCAGCAACCCCCCGATCCGGTCCAGATGCCCGTCCTCGCTCGTGGTGCTGTTCACCCCTTCGAGGCGGATGCACTGCATCAGCTCGTTGCCGCGTGTCCGGATCGTTCGGTCGTTTACGAGGCTCACATAAGGCAGCATCATTGAGAGCCGCTTCTCGCCCTTGACCCATGAGGGTAGCGCAGTCAGCGGATCGAGCGCCTCCGCCACGTCATTGGCAAGTCCATCACGGGGCATAGCTGTCGCCTCCGTGCAGCTTGCGGTTCGTCGTGGGCGGGGTTTCCTGCAAGGTGATCACCAGGACATCGAGAAAGTTCGGATCCCAGTCCGCGGCTTTCCAAAGCGCCGGCCAGGCCAACCCCGCGAACACAGCCACCACCCAGCTCTGCACCCAGAGAAACAGAAGCGTCGAGCCGAAGAGCCAGACCATGGCGTACATGATCGGCAAGCCCATCAGCTTGGGCGGCCTGAGAAGGCCGATGAACACGCGGGACTGGTCGGACATCGCCAAGAACTCCAGACTTGCTCAGGTCGTCCAGATGGCGGCGACGATGGTGGGTGCTGCGGCAATGCCCGCGATTGCAACCACGACCCAGAGCGCCTGACGGAAGTCGAGGATGCCAAAGAGCCAGGAAAGGAACACCCCGATCAGCGCGAGCGTTCCGATCACGATCCCCAAGGGACCGGTGATCGCATCGACAATTCCTTGAAGCAGGGTCTGCACCGGCGAGAGGTCGATGCTCTGCGCAAGCGCTGGACCCGCCAGCACGATAAGGGCCATCGCGCCGAACGCGGTGATCGCCCGCGTGCGGAGCACGCTTTGACGTTTCCTCGATGTCATGAAAGATCTCCTCTGAGCCGCTCAAACACGGCGGTCACACGGGCCACATGCCCTTGGGTTTCGCGAAATGGGGGGATGCCGCCGTGGCGTGTGACCGCCTCCGGACCAGCGTTGTAGGCCGCAAGGGCCAGAGAGCCCTCGCCGAACTGGTCGAGCATCATCAGCAGGTAGCGAGCTGATCCGTCGAGGTTCTGCGCAATGTCATGTGGGTCCACGCCGAGATCGCGGGCGGTATCCGGCATAAGCTGTCCGAGGCCTATAGCCCCGACAGGGCTACGTGCTGCGGGATTGTATGCGCTCTCGACTTCGATATTGGCCCGGTAAAGGAGCGCCCAATCAGTGACGGAAAGTCCTGCGCGACGCAGCGCACCATGCCCGGCATACCGTAGAGCCGTAGTCTCGATCGCATGGAGGATTTCTGGGGTGGCGCGGGCGGCAGATCGAGCCGGGATCGCTGTCTCGCTCGTTGCGTCAGGGACGCGAGGTTCTGCGAAGAGAAAAAGGCGCCCGTTTGCCTCTTGAGAAGAGGAAATCAATTGGCCGTCAGGACCAACCGAGAAGATGAAACCGTCGGCCAGGGCCGGGGGCGCGGAACAAACGCCTGTACCCAAAGCAACGACGAGCGCAGTCGCGCGGTCAGCTGCCTTTGACCGGAGGCGCGGCGTGGCGCTCGCGGCCACCTTCTTCAAGTGGGATGCTAGCGGTCGTACAGCCCATGTCGGCCAGGAAACTGACAAGGCCAACGATGGTTTTGAAGTCGCGGAGCTTGAGGACGCTTCGGCTGGTGACGAGCATCTTATCGTCACGCCCATCAGTGGCGACGGCGCGGATGACCCACGAGCCGTACCAGCTGTTATGGCGCTTCTCTGCTCTCTCCTTGCAGACCACCTCAATGAGGTAGCCCTCGGCGAGCAAGCCGCGCAGTCCGTCTTCTGTAACCACATTCGGGGCTTCTTCTATCATGGCCTTCCCTTGGGTCCTTGTTCTGCCTGGGTGCAGTATCAGGCCCACGGGGTCGCAACACCGTGAGCGATACAAAACAACATTAATGATAGCAAGACAATAATAACGTGTTGACGAAGTTCGCCTTGCTCCGATAACGGTGATAGCCGACAGAATGATAATCTTAAAGGCGGCAAAGGAGTTTTGCCCTGCGGTTGTTTATTGCGCGCAACGCACCGTTGCTGTTCGCGTTCCTGCTTGGAAGCATGCCGATAGCCGCGGCAGCAGATTGCGTACCTCCCGAACGACCGTTCTTGCCTCAGTCGCGAGAAGACATTCGTGCCTATGCCGATCTGCTGCGTTCTGATTTCGAGGACTACATTGCCGACATTCAGGAATACTTCCGCTGTCTTGATGCCGAGCGCCAACGGGCGTTTCAGGAGGCGCGCGAGGTCAGTGAAGACTATGGAAAACTGATCGAGCTATTGGACTGAGCAACCGCATGGGCTTAACCGCCGTCGAGATCCTCGTAGTAGACGAGTGCGGGCATGTTGCGGCGCTGATGCACGATGCGCAGGATGACTGCCGCGCCATCCGCCGCATCGAGCCGCTTGTAGAAGATCACGTGTCGCTGGCAATTGACGGACCGCATCCCCGGGACAAAGAGACTCCTGTCCCGGCCCGCGTCGGGATCCCCAGTGATCCGCTCGAAGGCGGTGACCAACTGGCGGTAATAGACGAGCCATTGGTCCCTGCCCCATGTTTCGACGGTGTAGGTGCGTATCTCTTCAAGGTCGGACTTGGCCTGTCCGGAAAGCCGAATCGTCATTCGGGTCAGCGATCAAACGCATCCGGTTCGAAGGCTTGGGCATCGAACTCGGCGAAATCCCCATTCTCGGCCAGGGTGGCTGCCATCTCGAGATCGGCCTTGAGGGCATAGAACTGCCGCGCGCCATCCTTCTCCATCAGCATCCTTACGCCGGCGCGCACGACTTCGCTCAGATTGGCGTAGGCGCCGGACTCGATCTGCGCCTGCACATATTTCTGCATCGGTTCGGTCAGGTGGACGTTTGGCATCAGACTCTCCTATCCATGCTCAATCGTATCAGATACTGCCATAAGTCTTCAAGCGCATGTTCGATCCCAACATAGGCCACAACACAGGATCGTTGCTCCACCCGCCCTTCCGTTCCCGGATTCCAGCCGGAGAACCGGGCTCGACAGTTTTCCGACACTGCCCTTCCCGGGACCATGGGCGCTGCGACACGCCGTTTGACGGGCTCATGCGGTCTGTTCTTCCGTGACCGGTTTCGTGGCCGTATTGGAACGCCATATTTTCTTTTTGTAACAGTTGTTTGTTTGGCAATGGACGTGAAAGGAGGCCGCAATTTTGGCCGCTTCCAGGACGCCTCAAGAGCTCAAACCGTCATCAGATCTTGGAAGCCGTCACGCGACACAAGCGAACAATCGCAAGTCGCCATCAATCAAATCGCCTTGCTATCGGTAATGTTGTTTCGTATCGCTGCACCATTATAGATGGAGTCGGCATCATGAAGCACGTGATCCACGGCGTGGCAACAGCCACGGCAATAAGCATATCCGGACTAATGGCCTCGTCAGGTCCGGCTCAGGCCTATCAAGTGGACTGTGCGATCCTCCTGTGCCTTGCGGGCGGCTGGCCTGCCTCCGCGCCCTGCGCCCATGCCAGAGCGGTCTTTATTCGGCGGATCACGCCATGGCCGATCGAGCCGCCCCTACAAATCTGGCGGTGTCCGATGGGTGTGTCGTTCAACGAACCAAGTCCGTTGTCGCCTATGGAACGCCTTTATGACATCACGTTTCGCGATCCGCCCGAACCGCAGGTATCGACTCCGATACCCCTTGTTCGCGTCCAGGCGGATGAACAAGCCGACATCGACATCTCAGGCGACGCCTTTGATTTCGTGCGCAGCATTCGCGTCTATCACATTCAGTACCGCCAGCATGAAAACCGAGATGGCGACTGCAATCGCACCGATTCCACGCGATTGGGGTCCTACGGAGTGCAGGGCGACTACCGATGGACAAGATCCAACGTGGGCCAAGTGCCGGCTGCATCTGGCCTGAGCATCCCGAATGGATGCGGCAGCTACTTCTACCGCTCCGTCTTCGTCGACTGGCGTGATCACGCCGGGAACTATGGTTCTGAAGAAGTTCGCTACTGACAAAATCTGCACGCGGTCTTGCCGCGCGCGTCATCACAACCCCGCACGAAAGGCTGTGCAAAGCCCCCAAAAAGGAGACGACGCCAGACCGTGAAGCCTGACGCCGTGCTAGAAAACTCCGTGAACAAGAGTTTCCTAGCGCACCGCCAAAACACCTGCAACCAGCAAAGTTGTTTTGCTGGCAAGAATGTTGTTGTCTCACGACATGGCGTCGGATCTCCAAGGAGACCTCGACCATGGAACCTACGACCGGCCTGATCCTGCGACGGATCACGCAGACAAATCTCTCTGTTGCAGCGCACAAGCTTGCCACCCTCATCCTCGATGCCATCGCCTGGAAGGATGGCTACAACGGTTTGTCGCGCGGAACGGCAGCCTTCACCCTCTCTGCCCTGGCAGAGAGGATGGGTGTCTCACGACAATATCTTTCGGTTCTTTTGAGCGAACTTGAGACGTCGGAGTTGCAGCTCGAGCGGGCGAAGCCGAATGGCAAGTTCGCGCCCTGGATCTTTCGGTTTTCCGCCTTCGACGAGGAGAGTGAAACCCATGATCTCGTGTCAGGTGAAGGTGACACATCACTATCTAGAGATAATAATAACAAAACTATCTTCGCAGGACTGATCGACATCACAGCGAGTTCGAATGTTTTTCAGACCAGTTGGGCAGAGCTCATCAAAGCAGCGAAGGCCACGTTGCCCTGCTGGAACGTCGACACCCAGGTCATTTGGGACCGCTTCCTCGCCTTCAATCGGTCCCGAGGCAACGGCAGGGTGCCGGCCGGCTTCCTGCTTGGCTTCATGCGCCGATGGCGGAATTCGTCGGGGACTCGGCCTCGTCCCGAGGTGAAACCATCGCAGAAGCGGGTAGCAGACCCCAAAGAGCGCGAATTGCTGAGACAGATGCAAGCCGCCCCGACTGCGAACCGCCAGTTCCACGCGTCCGACCTGTGTCGTTTGATCGGTCACGCTGCCTACGAAGCGCGCGTACTGGATGTAATCCGCAAGTTTGGGTGCCAGAGGTTTTCAGCAACCTTGGCGGTGCACGGACGAGCGGTGTTAGCAGGGGAAATTTCCAGGTAGGTTCGCTTGCCAAGCTTTGGAGCCGAGAAACACGGCGCGATTCAATATCCGATAGTGAAGTTTATGTTAAATAACATGCGATATCGACCTCTTCACACTATTTTCTCAGCCATACCTGCCGAGTAGCGGAAGCGTAAAACAAATCGCTGCGATCCTCCATCGAACTGAGGAAACGGTCCATATGCAACCAACTCCCTGAACGGACGGGACTGGCGCCGAACCTTCTCTGCTTCTAACAATTTACCGGCGCTCAAAGCGCAGTCTAAGCGAGCCGCGTCCAACTACGGAGAACTGAGCCTGTGTTTCCTTATCCATCGGGTTGGGCAGTTCGAAAACGCACCAGTTTTCGGGCGAGAAAACATGGGGAACATATAGGATGCGATATCGTCTGCGGCCGGTTCGGGAGGCGGAGCTAGCGACGCGGAGTTCGTTGGACGTCAGTTCGAATTCGCAGCCATCCTCCAAAGTGGACTTCACCTCAAACATCCAGTCGACCGACGGTGTCTGTACGAGAAAATCGTAACCGGCTGAATCGTCACCTTCGCCGCCGCCAAAGAACTTCGTTCTATTCTCCGATACCCACGAGCTTTCATCGACGGCGTCGGGAAACCGTTGCTTTAGGTACTGAAAGGCCAACCATTCACTGGCGACACCCATTGCGACCTTCTGCGTTTCTGTCAGTCGGGCGGTGCGCTGCCCTCGTTTGCCTCCCCCGCCGTTGTCGCAATCGGCGTCCGATCTCGACGCCCCATCAAATGGCACCAACCTGGTTCGCTGACGACTCCGTGCGAACCAGCTGTCGTCGTTTGCCATCGCGGCCTCGGCAATGTTCTGCATGGTTGCGGCAAATGAGGGATCGCCTGAATCAAGGTCTTGCCCGGCAAATTGGATGATCCGCTTTCGACGGTCACGTTCTTGTTGCTCTCTAACCTTCCGTTCTTGCTCTTCGCGTACAGCGCTTTCGTCCAGCCCGAGGCTTTCTGGATCAATACTTGCAGGCATTTCATCAGGCCAGATGCCGGCGCGCTCGCAGAGTGCTGCGACACGGTCCGAGTTGACCGCATCGAAGTCAAGCAGGCCTGCATTCTCGACCAAGCGCACGACCTCCTGTGCCTCTCCTCTTTCCCAGACCTCCGGAAGATCTCTATGGTTCTTGCGGCACCACGCCCCTATTACGGGTTTGGCTTCGCCCGCAAAGGCGCGAACCACTTTGCGGTTCTCGCTGATCGTCTTCTCGAAGGGCGGAAGTTCATATTGCGGCAGCATCCCCACCGCCGCGGCAAATGATGTCTCCACATGCTCGACGACCATCTGTCGGTCGAGCGTCTCAAAGTCGACGACCCAAGTTGGGTCAAACGGGATGAATTTCAGTTCGCGTCTTGAAAGGTAGGTCGAAAGGTCTTTACCGAGCCGATAGTCATCTAAATGCAGCCGCCGTAGTCGTTCCCTTAATATGGGCGCCATCTCACGCAAATAGGCTTCGAAGGTGGCTCGTAATTCCACGTCACTTGATAGGGCCTCCTCCCCGAGCGACAGGAGCACTCGGTTGAACTGTCCGTAGTTAAGGTCAAGCGCTGTCGCGATTGACCGCCGATCAGGATTATCCTCACACGCGGCGAGCAGGTCGGCGACAGCGGGAGACTTCGGTGAAAGATGTGCCTCCAACCAAACCCGAAGCTTAAATTCAGCGCCTTGATCCTTGGCGGCATCGGCAAGGTCCCGAGCAAGATCGACATTTTCAAAGTATGCGACGACCGGAATGACCAAGTGAAGAACGTGTGCTAAGTCAGTTCGCATCCCAGCACGCATGTCTTCGATTATCGTAACATCACATCCAAGCGCAGAAGCGAGTTCGATTTCGGTAGGTCGTTCAAGAGAGCCATCAGTGTGTCCCGGCGCAAGCCGAAGAAGGGCCAACTCGAGAGATCGAAGTCTAGCGTCGATAAGTTTGGAGAGCTCGGCCGCAAGGCCCTTTGCCAGTCGAGGCCAGTCAATCGTGATACCGTCCGTCAGAATGAGCGTCGGATTAGCTTCATCTCGATAGGCATACCACTGCATCTGGCTGCCGTTCGCCACTTCCTGGCCAGCCACTGTCAGAGAAATCGATCTGCACCTCCGAACTCTGATCGACCGAATTCGACTGTCGAGTGTCGTTTGGAGGATACCTCGCTCTAGATTCTCGCCGATCATTTCGTTGGCAATAACTGCAATTTCAGGAAGCCAATCCAGGCCCATTGACACGAGATACTCGTCTTCGACCGAGGGTACGAAAACCGAGCCGTCCACCAGCAATCGAACTGAGTCACGATCCAGTTTCTCCGCAGAGTAAGCCTCAATCTGCGCTAAGCTCTTTTCGATGACCCCAAGGTCTACTTCACCGAGCTCAAGTACCGACATGCCTGCAGCGGAAAGCGCCCGCGCCTCAAAGCCTTGCGCGTTTTCGACAAGGATCACTTTGATCTGGGCCCCTTCGTCGGCTTCGATCCGGATCAAGTTTCCATGACAATGAACCGCAAGCGGGAGATTGGGTGGCAATTCGGCGTGGCTTTCGGCGTGTTCTCCCCAAGCCCGACTGTATTGCCGTCGAAAAGTTGCGATATCTCCAGACTGAAGTTTCTCGCTGCAGTTTGCCAAGGCAACTAGGCGAAGCGCGGCTGTTTCGGGGCTGGCCCAATCGAGAAGCCCGAGTCCCTCGCCAAATGCAATCTTGGCGACTTCGTCCCGATCAACGAGCACCCTCGCGTCGTCCGAGAGACGCGGCATAAATGCTGGGACTCCCGGTCTCTTTGTTCTCGACGCCCAGCATTGGCCCGGTGACAAGAACATGCGCTCTCCGCGCATCTCTCCCTGCAGCCACTCCTCGGACCGCAAGAAGGCACCCAAAGGCGTAACGATGCGGCGCTCATCCCAATCACGTTCCGACCGACGATAGCGCCCGACCCTAGCGAAAAAGAATTTGCTGCGATGACGGGCGATATGGTGGACAAGCAATTCATAGAACGCCTCGCGCAGGTGGTCTGGAAACTGACCGTAGTCACTCTGTCCCGGCAGTCGCCAGAACTCGCCCTTAAGCGTATAGTCTTCAGTGTATGGATGATTAAAGGAGGTGTGCTGAGCTAAGTTTGCCCACTCTTTGGAAAGCCCTCGGTCGGCATCTCCGTTTCCCAGAAGATTGTCCCAGTGGTACGCGGGCGACCCTTTTTTCTTAACCCCGGACGCTAATTCTTTCAGACCATCGCTCACGCCCAAGAGATCCAGAAAAGTACCCCATTTTCGGTTGCCTTCTGCAATCGGCAAAACCCACTCTTTAGGTGGTTTGAGAAGCTGGTTTCTCGAGCGCCGGCAGTCCAGTGAGTACTCAGAAGCTTCGCTCAGGAAGGCTTCCAGGCGCTTTCCAATTTCAGTCCATGTACCTGAGAAAACGGCCTTATCAGCAGGCGCCCATCCCCCGATTGTAGGCACGTGCAAGTCGGCATCTTTAACTGCGGATTCCGCAGTCTTTCCCGCTGCATCCCAGACACGAAACGCCCAATCGAGAGCGTCCATCCGCCTATTTTCGCTAGGTGTCTTGCCCAGGGCTTTACCCAAACCGGAAAGCGCTTCTACCGGATCGAACGGCCGAACAAGTCCAGCATCAGATAGAGCTTTCAGGGTTTCGTCGGACAGAGGGACCTTCTCATCAAAAAAGCGATAGCCCCTGGTGAGGGAGGATGGCGGAAGAGGAACGTCCCCCTTCTTACGTTTGCCGATTTCACTCGCGCCGCGAACGTAGAGACCGCGCCGATCGCCCTCCTCATGCCCACCGGCCGAGCGCAGTTTCCCTGCCCGGTCGAGGAGAACCTCAGTACCATCGAGGCGATCTAGGTTCACACCAGAAGCCTCACAGAGCGCGACCAGATCCTTGTAGAATTTCGCCCACGTAAGCGGCTTTGCGGACCGCTCGATCAGAGATCTCGCATAGATTTCCGCCCAATCCGGGATCTCATCAGGCGACGGCAGGCGAGAATACTGCCAGCCATAGCGGCCCCAGCAGCGACCCGCCATTTCGCGAAGACGCTCAAGGCGCTCGCTATCCAAGTCGCTCGAAGTTAGGTTTATGCCGATATGCTTCACAATCTCGCGCGGTTTCAGCAACGCGAAATTGACCTCGGGCCAGATGGTAACGTCATTGATCGTTGACCACCTTTCGCCGTCCTTGGTCGGAATGATTGGAACAAGGCGAAGGTCCTTTAATTGCAAATCCGCAGCCCGGATCGCGCCATCCAGTTTCTTTGCGGCACTTCCGGTCCACGCGATCAGATCAAAGACACTCCGACCGGGAACATCTAGTTGCTCATGTACGGCGGCGAGAGCCCCGGAAAGGCAGGTCTCTGCAACAGCCTCCATTAGGATACTGTTAAGCGGAAGATCCAACTCGGTATTGCGTCGGTCGATGTCTGCAAAAAACGGGGCGTCAATGTGCCCCACGAGGGGCGATCCAGCTTCGCTTGCCATTGGTAAAAAGTTGTAAAGTTGTCCGTTCAAAACGGCTGCGGTGGATATCCCTACCGCAACCGAAACAGATGGTTGTCCCTTCCAGTCCAACCAACGCTTCAAAGCGGGGGCTCGGTCGATGCTTTCCCTAACGGCATCAAGGACCCGTTCCTTGTCGACCTCCTGCTGTACCAGGAGGAAGCGACGCCGCTCTCCAAAGTCAATCTCGGAGATCCTAGGGCTCCCTGGGCGCCCCCCCTCCCGCAGAGTTTTCTGGCGTCTGGTCAGGCGACGGCTACCTGTTCTTTTACCATCGATTTCAACGTCTATGCGGACTTCCGCGATACGATCGAGAAAAAGGAGAAGCGGATGTTCGAAGTTTGCGATCTCGTCAACTTGTTTTCCCACCAGAGCCACCGCTGACGAGGATCGCAGAGGAGCAACTACAACCGTCGCAAAACCGGCAGACGCGAAGCGTTCGACCTCGGGAGGGATTTCATCTAGCGGCTGCGGTACCAGGTATCGAGGGATTGTCTGCGAGATCCGATCCGCTTCATCTTCCCGAACCTCTTGATCGAGCAGCTCGGAAAGAATGATGTCACGTATCTCACCTGGTTGAGAAAATCGGAAACAGAACCCATCGAACGATTTAGTCGTCCGTTCCTGCGATCGTGAGTAGATACGTACATCGTCAGTGATCGCCTCAATACTGCGAAAGCCGAGTCCCTTGTTGCCAATCCCCTCGCCGATCTCTTTTCCGCTGGTCGCCAGGTTCATGATGGCATTCACATCACGCTCTTTGAAGCCACGCCCTCGGTTGGCAACATAAAGGTAACCTTCGGTTTCCGATATTTTGACGAACCTGATCGTGATCGCACCGTCTTCACCAATTTCGTGAGCATCGTGCGCATTCTGGATGAGTTCAAAAAGTACTCGGTCACCGTATTCAGTCCCAATGACTTCTCCGAGATTCTTCAGGCTTTCATAGGTCGAGAGCTCCTTCCGATGCGCATCGAGTGCATTCGAAAGAGCATTTCGGGCCTTGATCTTCAGAGCTTCGGAAAGGCTGTGGGACGCTACATCGGTGGATAGGTTCAATTAGTTGGCCTCATCTTTCAACGCAATGAATGGAAACATAATTCAGGGAAGTTCCTTGAGAGTTTTCCCGTCCTTGCTGCAGCGCCAAGTCTGAGGTCCGCTACAATTTCCGTCCTTGACCACGCCGCCAGCCATGCTCGCGCTTGGAAATAGGTGATCGCGTGAAAAGCGATACAAGTCTGGGTCACTGTCGGGGACGAGGATTCCCTGGCGAACCAGACGGTCACGCTCCTCGCGATCCCGTTTCACGCTAGCGGAGCCATCGCGCATCGCCGTCGAGTCTTTGCGGACAAGGAACCCGTCACCTTCGGGCCGACCATAAGCTTGAGCCTTCTGCGGACGCATTACAAACCAATCGTTCTCGCTCATGCATTTCCTCTTTCGTTCTATTTGATCAATGGCAGAGCACACAGCGTATTTACCAGCCGCATTTGCTCAACTGTGTTACACTTCGCCTCACGCAACCGCGGGGCTCCAAATGCCAATGCGAGTCCCTTGGCGCGTGACACCGCGACATTGATGCGGTTCAGCGAAAACAGAAACTCCATTCCGCGCGAGGTTTCTTCAGCGGAAGATGCGGTCATGGAAACCAGGCAAACCGGTGCTTCTTGTCCCTGAAACTTGTCCACGGTTCCAACGCGGACACCCAATGGAAGGGCATCCCTGAGAGCGTTTACCTGTGCGTTATACGGGGCGACAACGATGATGTCCGTCTCGCGCATTGACCGCGTGCTGCCGTCCTTCTCCGTCCAGCTTCCACCAAGTAACTCAGTGACGATTTTTTCGATTGCCGCGACTTCTTCCTGTGCGATCTGGGCATTTCCCTCGTGCAGGACAGGCACCCAGAAAGCTCCGGCTTCGGGGAGCGCAGTGCCTGTCACGCCCTGATTGGCCGTATCAGGATGACTGCTCAGTCGGCCTTCATACACCTGCTCCGAGACAAACCGGCAGACGTCAGGGTGCATTCGCCGGGATGTGGGAAGGAAGATGCCCCGGTCGGCTGGAACCGTCGCATGCTCCCCCAACATCCAGTCCAGGCACGACAGGTTCGCAGGCTCGGGATGTGCCCCCTGGATGACCTGCGGCAACTGGCGTGGGTCGCCCACAAGGACGATGTTTCGCGCGGCACGACCCATGGCGGCCATGTTTGCGAGTCCAACCTGGCCGGCCTCGTCGACGAAAAGCCAATCAAACGCCTGCACATTTTCGTCGCGCGAGAAGAACCACGCGGTGCCGCCCACGACATGGGCATCGGTCAGCGCAGGGTCGTCGTTTGACTGCGCGCGGGTGATCCCGAAAAATCCATCGGGATACCCATCCTCACCGCCGCCGACCTTGTGCGCCAGTTCGGCGTTTTCCAACGTGATGTCGGGATCGTCATCCTCGAGGGCAAGAAGACAGCCCATCAGAACATTGCGGATCGCCTCGTGACTGTTCGAAGCGACTCCGACTCGGAACCCTTGGCGGACAAGGGACAGGATCGCGCGGGCGCTCACGTAGGTCTTACCAGTACCGGGTGGTCCCTGGATCGGCAGGACCGTTCCATCCATGTCATTCACCACGGCAATAGTGCCTGCTACGGGATCTGCCCCGCCCAGAAGATCACCCGTTGCACCAGAACGCAGACGCGGTGCAGCGCGCGACAGCAGGTCATCTACGGCCGTATACCGGCGCGCGCCACACTGATCGGCGATCACGTCACGCAAAGCAGCGGCAATTACGCCCGTCTGGATCGGCCAGTCCGGATGCAGCGTCAGCCGGCCCGCCAGTAGGTCGGCCTTGCCCGGACCTGCTTTGACCGTGATCTCACGTGCCCGCCGATCCATGGACTCGATCCCGACCGTTGTCGGGGGACTGTCGAACACCGGAACCGTCGCCTTCTTACCGCTCCGCAGTTTCGTTTCCTGTTCAGGATAGGTGTATCGGCGCGCGAAGGATCGCTTGACGGGTTCGACAGGACCCAAAGCTTCAAGCCCGCCAAGTGCATCGAGATCATCGAGCAGATCATCTTCGTCCTTCGTAGCGCTATCGAATACGGCCCATTGCGCGGGCTTTACCTCGCGGCTGTGAAAGACGCCGAGGTTGAACAGCAGATCCTGCCGCGCCGCGGGCAAGCATGATGCTCCCAGCAGGTTGCGCAGAGCTTGCGTGTCGGCGTCCTCTTCGACTTCTTTATCGCCTGCATCCGGGGCGAGTGTCGGCCAAGGGCCGACAGGCCGGATGCCAACCAGCCAGTCGCGCAGTTCCTCAGTCGAGATACAGTCGACGCGGTTGTAATCCTCGATCTCGTCCAGAATCTGCTGGTCCTGCGTTTCGCGCCAGCGCTCATAGGCCACGACCGAGCCACCCGCTGTCTTGACCTCACCGTCGCGCTTGCGGTCGTAGAAAGCCTCCATCGATTTGATGGAATAGTTCGGTTCCGATCCGATCAGCCCGCCGCGCACGACGGCGAACAGATCCACAAAGCGGCGTTCCCTCAACAAACGGTCGAGAAAGGCCTCTCCGATCCCATATTTGGTGGTCAGGCGTTTCAGCGCTGTGATCTCGTAGGGCGCGTAGTGATAGATGCGCGCATTTGGATACGCCGCAATCCGCGTACGAAAGAACGCCAGCAAGTCGGACAATGCCCGCGCTTCGGCATCGTGGTCATGGGCCCAGAACGCCTTGAACTGTTCGTCGAACCAGATGCCATGCAGATATTCTAGGCCGCCCTCGTAGTGCGGATCGCCTTCAATGTCATAGAACAGGTCGCCCGGCTGTGGTTCCGGCAAGAGGTCGAAGCCCTTGCTGGGCTCGGGTGCCCGTAGTTCGAAATCGGGTTCCCCGGTTTTGCGGGCTTGCTGCAGGCGGGCCTGAGTGACCAAACGGGCCTGCGTGTTTTCGGCCATTCCGCGCACTGGGTGATCCAGCGTCGAGAGAGCCTCCAATGTGTCAACGCCCGCGGCTTCCAGTTTCTTTACCTGACCACGACTGATGTTGGCGACATTGAACAAGCTGTCTTCGGCGTGCCAGACGCTGTTGCAATGTTCGGCCCAGCGGCACAGACCGCAATCAGCACATGGCACCGGGCGTGTCGGCTGCGGATCGGCGACGAAAGCTTCCAGCCGTTCGCGCGCCATCCGTGCATAGGCCGCGTAGTCTGCCAGGCGCAGCGTCGCGCGGGTGCCGTCGCCCAATTCGACATGCGCAAACTCGGGCACCACCCCCTGAATTTCCGCCAACAGATCGGAATACAGAACCAGCTGAAGCACATGTTTGGGATCGGCCCGACGTTTCAGTTTGGTGTCGGCCACCTCGTAGCTGAACGGTCCGAGCGCTGAGGGGGTCTCAACACGCTCCAGGAAGTCGGACCAGCCGCCCCAGTTCCCCGACAGAAACGCGCCCTGAAACACCACATCCGGACCAGCGGCGAGCGCCGCGCGCGTGGCTTCGGCGTTTTCGCCAAGTTTGCCGCGCTCGATTTCCATGACCGTGCGCCCGGCCTCCTTGAGATGTGCAAGGTGCGCCGCCTCATGCGCATCGCCCTGCTTTTGCAACAGTGCTGCGTCCTCGGTGTCGTCTCCCGGCGCCGGGCCCGTTCCGCGCATATTTGCCAGATCAAGGGTGGTCGCATGTGCGCAGCCTGTGAAGCGCATGAGATCCGTTGCGGACAAGAATATGCGACCGTCGAGATCCCTCATGGCTACTCCATTACCTATGCAAATCAATCTCCAAGGGAATCACCTCGACAGACCGCTAGGTCATCAATACCGTGCGAGGGTGTCAATTTCTGGCATGGAGATCAAATGTCTTTTGCAAAAGCGCAGGATTTGCTTCGCCTTGCCCAGATGGCGGCTTCTCGCCGAGGTGGCGTCAGCCTCGAGGACATCTGCGCCGAGTTCGATGTGTCGCACCGCACCGCTCAACGGATGACTGAGGCTCTCGAAGCAACTTTCGTGAACGTTTCGACCGCAGACGATGCGGAAAGACGGCGTTACTGGCGGATGGACGCACCCTTGCCAGACCGACTGCAGCCCCGGCAGGAAACGGCGATCGAGGCGTTGGAAATCGCGGCACGTACCGCGCGCGATGAAGGGCGAATACGGCACTCACGCGCTCTGGAGGATCTCCGTGACGGGCTGCTGGCGCGATTGAATCCGAGGGACGCGCTTCGGTCAGAAGCCGATGCAGAGGCAGTGCTGGCTGGATTGGGACAAGTCACGCGCCCAGGCCCTACCGTCACACTGAAGCCTGCCGTGACGGATGCTGTCATCGAAGCGCTCCGCGGTCCCTTCAGGCTGCGCGTCTGCTATGGCGCTCAGGGCGCTGCACCGCGTGTGATCGAGCCACACGGTATACTGCTGGGGCACCGCAGCTATCTCGTCGCGCGCCAACCCTCGCGTGGAGAAGGCATTCTGAATTTCCGCATGGATCGGATTCATGAGGCGGAGGTTCTGAACGAGAGCTTTCAGCTGGCCTGGGGTTTCTCCTTAGTGACCTATGCCGCTCAGGCGTTTGGTGTCTATCAGGACCCCGAACAATATGGCGAAGTCGTGTGGCGCTTCACACCTGAAGCCGCAGAGCGTGCCGCCGAATTCCGTTTCCACCCGACGCAAGTTGTGGAACCTCAGGACGATGGCAGCCTGATCGTCAGGTTCACGGCAGCGGGTTGGCTGGAAATGGCATGGCACCTCTATCAATGGGGCGACAAGGTAGACGTATTGGCGCCAGCAGGATTGCGCGAATTGATTGCGGGCCACCAGAGGTCGGATTTCGACGCTCTACCATGACGATACCGAACAGGAATAAGCTATGAACAACGGTCTTGGTCATGCAGCCTTGAAAGCAAAGCAACGCGCCATTCGCGAAGGCTTCCCCGAAACCATGGGACTGCGCGCCCATCGCGCCATCAGTTGGATCGGTGTCGCGTTGCCCTTTAATCTGAGACGCGAGGGAGTGGGCAAAACTTGGGGGTCAGGCTGCTGCTCTGCGGTATGCGCCAGTCAATTGCCCATCAAGAACGGCGGCCCGCACGATGGCAACGTGATGCGCGCCCTTGGGTGACCATCTCATGCGTCGGCGTTTTCCCATGCGTGTGTTGCCGATGTCGTCCACGCAGCCTTCAGCACGGGACGAGGAGATCGGAAGATCATTGCGATATCGCCGCCCAAAGTTGGTGTCGCGTAGCCCTTTATTGTGAGATGAGAAATCCAACGAAATCAACGGCGGGAGTGGGCAAAACCTGGGGGTGTCTGTGTATGTTGGTGGTTCATTGAGAGGGGAACTGCCATGGACGTGCGGATTATAGTCGAGACGACCTTTGAGAACGGAACCACAAAGAGGCATCCTCTCGGCCGTTTGTCCCGCCCGTTTCGACGCACGCAGCCTGAGGGGTTCGGGTTGTTACTCGAAGATGCGAAGACGATCCTGGGGCAATTACAGAATGCGATCCTGCTCGACCAGATCGAGGAAGTTTCCGAAGCCAGCAGAATATGTCCTGACTGCGACGAGGTCCGAGCCATACATGATTATCGGCCTCGGGTGCTCGACACCCTCTTCGGCAGGTTCCAGGTCAAGGCGCCGCGCATTCGTCGCTGCGCCTGCGATACAAAATCCGACGACGTCCTGGGCGGACCGCTTTCGCCACTCGCTCATTTTTTTCCGGACCGGTCGACTCCGGAACTGCAACGCCTTCAGGCCGAACTTGGGGCACGGCATTCCTTCCGGGAAGCGGCACGAATCCTGGAAACCTTCCTGCCTTGCGCGAAGCAGGTGAATACATCGGTGCGCAATCGTCTGGGCAAAGTCTCCCGGGAGATCTGCGACAGCGAGCAGACTCAGCCTGTAATTCCTTCGGCCGCCGAAGAGGCGTCTGCGTTGACGGTTTTCCTGGACGGTGCGCATATCCGATGCCGACCGGAATACCAGAAGCGACACCTCGATGTTGTGGTTGGCAAGATCGAAAGCCACGACAAGTGCCGCCGCTTCGGCCTTGTTCAGCAGGCAGTCCTGTCACCTGCCAGCCAGCTTCGCCAGGACTTGAGGGCTCTCGGTTGGGATCACAAACAAACCGTCACGGTGATTTCGGACGGGGAACCCGCCCTGCCGAACCTCGTGCGCGTCGCCGTCGGTGGAAAGGTTCGCCACATTCTCGACTGGTGGCATATCTCGATGCGCATTCAGCACGTTGAGAACGCCGTAAAGGGCCTGCTGCAGAGCAGGGGCTTCTCCGGCATTCCAGTGCTGTTCAAACGTCCCGCCGAAACGCTGCGATGGTACCTTTGGCATGGAAAAGTTCTAACGGCCACGACCAGTCTCCAATGGTTGATGGTCGATTGCACGCGGCTGGCTACAGATGACCGCGTGGCGACTGATGCGGCCCGGCGAGTGCAAGCCCGGTGCCGCGATCTGTACTCATACCTTGCAAACAACATGGACAGCCTGACCGACTATGGTCGGCGGTACCGCGCGGGTCTTCCGATTTCTTCGTCCCGGGCAGAGGGCTGCGTGGACGACATCGGGAACACCCGCATGGGCAAGCGCCGCCGCATGAGATGGTCGCCCAAGGGAGCCCACCGCGTGGCCGTTGTCCGCGCCGCGGTTCTCGACGGTCGGCTAACCGGCGCGTACCAAAGAGCCGCGTGACCCCCAGGTTTTGCCCACTCCCGGTGGCCACAGGTGTCGGTCATGATGTGGCGCTTGCGGCCCTTGATCCGCTTACCGGCATCATAGCCGCTAACCCCGCCGTTTTCAGTGGTTTTCACGCTCTGGCTGTCGATCACACCGGCTGTAGGCGCGCTGGTCCGGCCTTCTGCCCGCCGCGCTGTCGCAACCAGCGTACGGTTGATTTCAGCAAGCAGACCGTTGTTACGCCAACCGTAGAAATAATAACGCACGGTCGAAACAGGCGGAAAATCCTTCGGTAAAAGCGACCATGCGCACCCCGATGCAGCAACATATTGGATTGCGTCCCAGACAAGGCGAAGTTCGACCTCCCGTGGCCTGCCAAGCGGGTTAGCGCCGGGCAGGAGTGGTGCAACAATCTCCCATTCCTCATCTGTTACATCACTTGCATATCGTGGTGCGGTGCGTTCATATCGGTTGCGGGTGAGTTCAGTCCAGGCCATTTCGAGCTCCGTTCAGTTGTGCAACCGAACAGAATCATAACCTGCTGAATTCACCCAACTCATTTCCGATCAGGCTCTTAGAGTTTTCGCGCGGAGTGTATTTATCAGGTCCGATTACTCAGCATCCGTCGCGCCAATTGGGCACGTGCCGTTCGTCCAAGACAAAGACTCTCACAGCCTCCGCGAGCGGGATGCCGAGCACAGTGTAGCCGTGCAGGACAGCTATGCGGGCCTAGAGCACGGCAACGTGGCGGTCGAAGTCTTTTGCCCTGAGCCGCTGGCCCCGCAGTTTGGCGAAATCTTCTACAGCCTGCGTGAGGCACAAATCCTGATCGAACAATGGAGGAAACACTACAACACGAAGCGACCACACAGTGCTCTGGGCTACCGCCCACCGGCCCCGGAAACCATCGTCCAGATGGACCAAAGGCCAATCATGCACTAACAATCAAATTGGACCACTCAGGCGGGGCTGATCAAAGGCACTCAGCATTGGGATGGAAAAGCCCGGTCGCCTTCGAACGAAAAGTGGCCTAAACGAGCACCTGGGGCGGCACGAAAGTAAGCCTCCGGCGGCGGCCGCCTGATATCGGGATAGATCCGATGGTAAGTCCGACCTTATGTCCGACTTTATCAACCGCCCTCAAATCGAAGTTCTTTCCGCTGCCGATGGTGATCGCCGCAGGTATTGGTCAGACGATGATAAACTGCGCATAGTGGAGGAAAGCTTTATCGGCCATCGCCAGGCGGCAGCCACTGCGCGGCGGCATGGCATTTGCCGGTCGCTGCTGACCACCTGGCGACGGCAGTATCGAAACGGTGAGCTTGGCTCTTCTCGCCCGGTATCGTTCGCGCCGGTGACCGTGACGAAGGGAGTTCCCGCATCTCAGGCAAATCCGGTTGATCCCTGTCCGCCTCCGGACTGTCAGGTTGAGATAACCCTGCCGAATGGGCGCCGGCTCATCGTGCCGGTGGGCGTGGAGCCCGAAGCGCTTGCCCGGATTCTGACCGTGGTGGACCGGCAATGATCGCGTTTCCGGCGGGGGTGAAGGTTTGGATTGCGGGCGGCGTCACTGATATGAGGCGGGGCATGAACACGCTGGCGCTACAGGTGCAGGAGGGTCTCGGGCGCGATCCGCATGCCGGGGAGATCTTCTGCTTCCGGGGCCGAAAGGGCGATCTGGTCAAGATCCTGTGGCATGATGGCGTGGGCATGTCGCTTTATCTGAAGCGCCTGGAGGCGGGCAAGTTCATCTGGCCGGTGAGCCGGTCTGGCGAGGCGGTGCAGATCTCGGCGGCGCAGTTGGGCTATCTTCACGAAGGTGTTTCTGGATACCCCCGTCGGTGATGCTGACGAATCTTTTCCCGAGAACGTTCAGGTTCTTGATCCGCGACACCCGCTCTATGGGCGCTCGTTCCAGGTTTTGGGCCGATCAAGCTTTCGCAGGGGGAGTTCTTCCCCCTTCTACGAGGTTGCATATCGCGACGGGGTTACACTGAATGTGCCCGTGGCGGCGACCGAGCCACTCGCCTTGCCGCGCGCTCCCACAAAATTGAGCGTTGAAGCTTTGTTTGATCTACTAAATGTGGTAGATATAGAGCATCATGAGCACGGCACCCGAAGATCTTTGGACGACACTGCCGGTGACGCTAAGGCGCCAGATCATCGGCGATATCGCCGTGGTTCTGGCGGAGGTCTTTCGTGATGTCCGAGTTGATTCAGCCGATACATCTGAAGCGCAAGGCAGTTGTCTACATCCGGCAGTCGACGCCCCATCAGGTCGTGAGCAACCAGGAAAGCCTGCGGCTCCAATACGCGCTACGTCAGCGCGCCCGCGACCTCGGATGGCATGAAGCCGATATTGACGTGATCGACGCCGATCTTGGTCTGAGCGGCGCGTCCGCAGCGCATCGCAGCGGGTTCCAAGAACTTGTCGGTCGGGTTGTGCTCAGCGAAGTGGGGATCATCCTGTCCATCGATGTCACACGCCTCGCGCGCAACTGCTCCGACTGGTATCCTCTTCTCGACATCTGCGGGCTGCGGGGGTGTTTGATCGCCGATCGCGATGGTGTCTATGATCCCGGCAGCGCCAACGGGCGCCTGCTGCTTGGCCTCAAGGGAACCATATCCGAACTGGAGCTGCATACGATCCGCAGCCGCCTGACGGCCGGCCTCATCGCCAAGGCGCAGCGCGGGGAACTCGCCCTCACTTTGCCGGTCGGCCTCGTGCGGGACCCCAGCGGCGTGGTGCTGAAAGACCCCGATACGGCTGTTCAGGGCCGGCTTGGCCTTGTGTTTGAGCTCTTCGTGAAGCTGCGCAGCATCGCCAAGGTCATGCGCACGCTGAATGCGCGTGGCCTCGATCTGCCACGCAGGGACCGGCACGGCGAGCTGCACTGGGCACGCGCGACGGTTTCCGCGGTCGCTGCGATCCTGAAGAATCCCGCTTACGCAGGTGCTTTCGTCTATGGCCGAACCCGCATGAGGGACCCGACCCCGGACGGTCGGGCTCCGGGAAAGGCGAAAGTGGCGAGACCTCTCGAAGAGTGGCGTATCGTCGTGAAGGACCGGTATCCGGCCTATATCGATTGGCCGACCTATGAGAAGATCCGCAGTATTGTAAGCGACAATCGGGCCGAATACATGCGCACTAAGACAAGAGGCATACCCCGCGACGGCGAGCTTCTATTGCAAGGCATAGCGTGGTGTGGGCGATGTGGGCACAAAATGTACGCCAGGTACAAGGGCGGCGGGGAATATGTCTGCAACCACTTGCGCACCCACTCCGGTTTGCCGACTTGCCAGCATATCCGCGCCAAAGCGGTGGACGCCGCTGTTGCGGACGCCTTCCTGTCCGCGCTGGCCCCTGCGGAACTCGATGCCCTATCGCGCGCCCGCCGGGCTCAGAGCCAAGTCGACAGCGCCTTGCGTGCTAACGCCGAACGCGAAGTTGAGCGCAAACGCTATGCAGCGGCCCTGACACAGCGACAGTACAATCGCGTCGATCCCGACAACCGTCTTGTCGCCGCCGAACTTGAGCGCCGCTGGGAAAGCGCGCTGATGGAGGTTCGAGCGGCGGAGGCGGCGCTGGCCGAGCAGTCCGAACAACAGCCGACCGCGCATATGGCAATGGGCAAGGCTTTCACTGGCAAGGTGGTGGCCCTGGCGGGTCGTCTGCCGAAAATCTGGGCGGATTCCGCCACCACGGACACGCATCGAAAGGCGCTACTGCGCTGCCTGGTGGACAAGGTGGTGCTCGACCGGACGCCCGAGAGCGCGCTGGTCCGCATCGTGTGGCGCGGCGGCGCGGTGACCGATCTTGATGTCAAGTTGCGGGTCACTGCGATCGCGAAACTCGCACGGGGCGCCGAAATGCGGGCGCGCCTGCTCGAACTGGCCAAGGCTGGCGTGCCCGACGAGGAAATTGCCCACATTCTCACCAGCGAGGGGCTCCGCTCGGCAAACTCTGCCGACAAGGTTCTACCCGTTACCGTGCAGCGCATCCGGCTGGCCGAAGGCATCAGGACGCCTCCTTCGTGCAGGCGGTGGAGCCACGATCCTGGCTACCTGAGCACAAAGGCTCTTGCGACCAAGCTGGAGATCCCGGTCAACTGGCTCTATGTGCAGATCAGGAAAAAGCGTTTGCTAATCGACCCTCAACCAACCGGTGCATATCTGTTTCCCGACACGTCACTCGTGCTGGACGGCGTGCGGAACCTTCGAAATCACATCGTCAATGAACTGGATTTGAGAATCTGTCAGCATGACGACAGGGGGTATCAACATGGATGATCGCTGGAGGGCATTGACTGGCGCAATCCGCGCTGGACACAACGCCCTGCAAAGGCTGGATAAATCGCGCTGGTCGGCCTGTTTTTATTGGTGTCTTACGTGCCTGAGTGGTAGACATCCGCCATGTCGAACGCCGCTTCTGAACTGGTTAGATTACGCGCTGCCCTGGCTGCCGCCGAGGCCCGTGCGGAGGTTGCAGAAAGCGAGTTGGCACAGACCCGGGCAGTCGTGTCCTGCTCGGAGGCGATGATCCAGGAGCTCAAGCTCGAGATCGCCAAACTGCGCCGTGACAAATACGGCATCTCGTCGGAGCGGCGCGCCCGGCTGATCGATCAGTTGGAATTGCAGCTTGAGGAGTTGGAGACGGCGGCAACCGAAGATGTCCTGACCGCCGGTGAGGCGGTTGAAAAGGCCAGCACGGTGCGCGCCTTCACGCGCCGCCATCCTGTGCGCAAACCCTTTCCCGATCACCTGCCGCGCGAGCGGGTTGTTGTCGAGGCCCCTACCGCCTGCACCTGCTGTGGCTCGGAAGATGTCACCGAGACGCTGGAGGTGATCCCGCGGCGCTGGAAGGTGATCCAGACCGTGCGTGAGAAGTTCACCTGCCGGGCCTGTGAAAAGATCAGCCAGCCGCCAGCCCCGTTCCATGCGATCCCGCGTGGATGGGCCGGGCCAAGCCTGATCGCCATGCTCGTCTTCGAGAAATATGGACAGCACCAGCCTTTGAACCGGCAGGCCGAACGCTTCGTCCGTGAAGGCGTTGATCTGAGCCTGTCGACCCTGGCAGACCTGGTCGGGTGCGCATTCCGGGCTTCGCGGACAGCCATTCCAACGGCACGCGGACAGTCATTCCGGGGTGCGCGGACAAAGTTCGCGCGGGATGCTGAGCGTTTGATTTGACATCTCAGGTGTCGGTTTGTTCGTCAACGGTTTTGGTCGCGGGGGCATCGCGGGTCTTGCGCATCGACGGGCCATCGAGAGGCAATCTGTGCGCATTGTGGATCAGGCGATCCAGGATAGCGTCCGCGAAAGTCGGTTCGTCGATGATGTTGTGCCAGGCATCGACCGGCAGCTGGCTTGTGACCAGCGTTGCGCCGGACCCGTATCGATCCTCGATGATTTCCATCATATCCCGGCGCTGTGGCGCGGTCATGCGTTCCGGCCCCCAGTCGTCGAGAATGAGCAAGTCCGCTTTGACAAGCTGGCGGAACATGCGTGGGAAGCGTCCATCGTCATGCGCCAGTTGCAGTTCCGAAAACAGCCTCGGCAGGCGCTTGTAGATCACGGTGGCGTTGTCGCGGCAGGCTCTTTGTCCCAAGGCGCAGGCCAACCAAGTTTTGCCGACCCCACAGGGGCCGGTGATCAGCAGGTTGCGCTTTTCCTTGATCCATCGGCCAGCGGCGAGCTGTTGGAACAAAGCCTTGTCGAGGCGGCGCGCGGCGCGGAAATCGACATCTTCGACGCAAGCGCCACCGTGACGAAGCTTGGCGGCGCGCAGCCGGGACTGGAACCGCTTGGTCGTGCGGTTCGCCACCTCCCGGTCGATCAGGAGGCCGAGCCATTCGGCATGGCCCATGTCGGCGGCGCTGTCCTGGGATTGCAGTTCGGTGAAAGCGTCCGCCATGCCGTCCAGCTTGAGCTGGCGCAGCAGGTCGTGGGTTGGATGATCAAGCATGTGTATCCTTTCTCAGTGGAAATAATCGGCGCCGCGAATGTTGGGGTGGGTGATCGCCGGTTCCTCTGCGGGCCGATCCGGGGCCCGGCGATATCTCTTGTTCTTCAGGATGGATTGCAGGGGAGCCGTAGGAATGGGCGCCGATGGTGAGCGCGTAATTTGCGGCCGCTTCAAACTCGGTTGCCGCGTATCCCTTGGACAACCGCAGGATGCCCAGGCAGGCGCGGAACCCCTGCACGGGGTGTTTGCGTTCGCGCATGATGACCTCGACGAGGGATGCCGTGTTGGGGCCGACCTTGGACGCCCACCGGCACAGGCGCTCCGGGGTCCAATCGGCATAGGCTCGGTGATTGGACGGCATGTGATCCATCACCGTAGTGTGCTTGCGGTTGCCCGATGTCCGGACATGCGAGGCAACGCGCTGATCTTTATGGAATATCTCGATAGTCCGACTGGTGATGCGCGCCCAGACCTCGGCCTTCAGCAGGGTGTGGGGCACCGAGTAATAATGCCGGTCGATCTCGACGTGGTAGTCGAGCCCCACCTTGCGGCAGCGCCATTCCGCGAACTCGTATGGCTCCAGCGGAAGCGGCTGGAGGGCGTGGCGTTCGATCTGTTCGAACAGCTCCCGGCGGCTGGCCCCGAGATGACGGGTGCGCCGGTTGTTGAAGCGCTCCAGAAGCTCCCGGATCGCCGCGTTCAACTCCGCCAACGAGGAAAAGCGCCGGTTCCGCAGCCGCGCATGGATCCACCTCTGCGCGAGCTGCACGGCCACCTCGACTGTGGCCTTGTCGCGAGGCTTGCGCGGGCGGGCCGGGATGATGGCGGTGTCGTAATGTGCCGCCATGTCGGCGTAGCTGCGATTGATTTGTGGATCGTGGAAGCAGGCCTTGGTGACCCCGGATTTGAGATTGTCCGAGACCACCGTCGTGGGCACGCCGCCCAAGAATGCGAAGGTTCGCGTGTGACTGCCGATCCAGTCGGACAGGCCTTGTGTCCAGGTGGCTTCGGCATAGGTCAGGTTCGACGCGCCGAGGGCTGCGACAAAGAACTCGGCCTGGCGCACCTCACCAGTCTCGGGGTCCACTATCTCGAAGGTTTGCCCGGCGTAGTCCACGTAAAGCGCTTCGCCCGCCACATGATGCTGGCGCATCACCGGGGCCAGCCTGCCCTCCCAGCGGCGGTAAAGCTCGCAAAAACGGCTGTAGCCATAGCCCTTGGGATGCGCCTCCCGGTATTCCTCCCAGAGCAGCGACAGGGTCACTCCGGGCCTGCGCAACTCGCTATGCACATGCGCCCAGTCCGGCTTCGGGTAGGTGGTAGCTGCATCTGGCGGTGGGACCGGGAACAACAACGCTTCCAGCGCAGCATCCGTCAGATCATCCGGCAGCGGCCAGGACAAACCCGCCCGCGCCGCCCGGCCGACATACTCGCTGACCGACGTACGGCCGACGCCGATGCTGTCGCCAACCTCCCGGGTCGTCAGGCCGCTTGCGCGCAGCCTCAAGGCTTCTCTGATCTTCCTCATCGGCAATCTCGCCATTGGGTCCCTCCCGCTCTCAAAAGAGCGAAAGGCTACCCGCCACGTGATTGCTCAGCACCCCGCCAAAGGGCTCCGCGATCTTGTCCGCGAACCCCGGAATCTTGTCCGCGCTAAATCGGAATGCTTGTCCGCGTCAGATTGGAATCCTTGTCCGCGCTACCCCGGTGCGCGCATGGTCGGGCACGCGACTGTCGCCTTGCAGCCGATCCATGCCCTGATCGAGACCCACGTGCGTGCCGCTCACCGCCTGCATGGCGACGATACGACCGTGCCGCTTCTGGCCCGGGGCGGTGCGAAGAAGGCCCGGCTCTGGACCTATGTGCGCGATGATCGGCCCTGGAATGGTGGCGCACCGCCGGCGGCCGTCTTCCACTTCTCCCGTGATCGTTCGGCAACCAATCCCAATCAGCACCTCGCCGGATGGCAAGGCGTGCTGCAAGCCGACGCCTATGGTGGATATAACGATCTCTATCGCGTCGACCGTGATGCAGGGCCCGTGACCAGCGCCCTGTGCTGGGCGCATGCGCGCCGGAAGTTCTTCGAACTGGCGGATATTGCCGGAAACGTCCGCAAGGGCAAACCCGCCCACCAGATCTCGCCGGTCGCTCTGGACGCGGTGAAACGGATCGACGCCATCTTCGACATCGAGCGCGAAATCAACGGGCTGGATGCCGAGGCCCGCCTTGTCGCCCGCCAGAATCTGTCACGGCCCTTGGTCGACAACCTCCATGACTGGCTGCAGGAAGAGCGCACGAAACTGTCCCGCCACAACAAGGTGGCCAAGGCGATCAACTACATGTTCGAGAAAGATGGGCGTTGGCAGGCCTTCACGGCCTTCCTCGATGATGGACGGATCTGCCTGACCAACAATGCGGCCGAACGCGCCCTGCGCGGCGTAGCCCTGGGCCGAAAGTCGTGGCTCTTTGCCGGATCCGAGCGCGGCGGTGAGCGTGCCGCCGCCATGTATACCCTGATCGTCACGGCCAAAATGAACGACATCGACCCACAGGCCTGGCTTGCCGATGCCCTCGCCCGACTGCCCGAAATGCCCGTCTCGCGCATCCATGAACTTCTACCGTGGAACTGGAAAACCCGGCCCCTTGCTGAGGCGGCATGATCATGCCGCTCAACAAGGTGCATTCCGTCAAGACCATCGACCGCGTTGCTGCTGAGCTCGAAGAAACCGTCGATCGGATCTTCGACCTCGCCGTTGATATGGAAACCGAAGATGGCGTGATCTGGGTCTACGGTCCCGGCGACGACACCGTCATCGCATTCACACCGTTCGGTATCGAAAACCTGCGAGAGCTTCATCGAAATGGACCGGCACAGCGCGCGCTGACCGCGTGCGGCCCACGCCGGATGCTTACGCACGAAAACGCGACACGTCCAATATTCCGGTCATTGGTAAAGGTGCCTCCCAGATGGATGCTTTTCCAACCTCGACATCGGTGGGGCTTCAGTACGACTTGGGCAGGCCCAACACGCGCTCGGCGATATAGCACATCACCAGTTCCCGGCTGACCGGTGCCAGGCGCGGGATCATGACCTCTCGCAGGTAGCGTTCGACGTCGAACTCCTTGGCATAGCCATAGCCGCCATGGGTCATGACAGCGCATTCGCAGGCCCGGTAACCGGCTTCTGCACCGAGGTACTTTGCGCTGTTGGCCTCGGCTCCACAAGACTCGCCCGCGTCATAAAGCGTTGCTGCCTTCAGCATCATCAGGTTCGCCGCTTCCAACTCCATCCAGCATTTCGCCAATGGGTGCTGGATACCCTGATTCTTGCCGATGGGACGGTCGAAGACGACCCGTTCCTTGGCATATTCGGTGGCCCTCGACAAAGAGATCCGACCAAGGCCCACTGCCTCTGCGGCCACCAGAATTCTCTCGGGGTTCAGCCCGTCGAGAAGATAGTAAAAGCCCTTACCTTCCTCGCCGATCCTGTCCTCTTCGGGGACTTTCAGTCCGTCGATGAATATCTGGCAGGACTCTACCGCGTTTCGACCCAGTTTCGGGATTTTCCGGGTTCTGACGTAATCGGGGTCCATGCGCGTGTAAAACAGGCTCAACCCGTCGATGGGCCGTTTGCAGTCTTCGATCGGCTTGGTCCGGGCGATAACCAGCATCCGTTGGGCCATGCTTGCTGCTGTGGGCCAGACCTTTTCGCCGGTCATCACATAATGGTCGCCATTGCGTACAGCGCGCGTCTGCAACCTGCTGGTATCCAGCCCGGAATTCGGTTCCGTAATTGCAAAGCAGGCTCTTTCCTCGCCCTTGATGAGCGGGGTCAGCATCCGCTTCTTCTGCTCTTCCGTGCCATGCACGACGATCGCATTCGGGGCGAACACATAGGAATGGATGGTCGAAGCCCCGGTAAAGCCCGCGCCGGATTCCACAATCGCCTGCATCACCAGCGCCGCTTCGGTGATGCCAAGCCCGGCACCGCCATACTCGGTCGGGAGGGTCAGTCCGACCCAGCCTCCGTTTACCATCTCGCGATAGAATTCTTCGGGATAGCGTTCGTTCGCGTCGCAGTCACGCCAATAGGCGAGATCGAATTTCGCGCAGACCTTGCCGATTGCGTCCCGCAGTTCCTTTTGTTCGGCATTCAATACGAAATCCATGTTCGCTCCTTCAAGTTCTGATTTGTCATTGCATGAGACCTGGCAGCCATAGCGTCAGCGCCGGAAAGGCGATCAACAGTGCAACCACCAGAACGTCGGTCGCTACAAACCATGCGATCCCTCGAAAGATGACATCGGTGGGAACCGCGCGGCCAACCACGCTCTTGATAACAAAGACGTTCAACCCGACGGGCGGCGTTATCAGCCCCATTTCCAGATATTTCGCCAGCAGGATCCCGACCCAGATAAGACTGATATCCATTGTCTCGAACAGCGGCAAAAGCACCGGCAGCGTGAGCAGCATGATGCCAAGAACCTCAAGAAACATGCCCAGCACCAGATACAAGAGAAAGACCACGATCATCAGCCCGACCGGGCCCAATTTCATATCCGCGACAATCTGCGAGATATGTGCAGGAAGCTGCGTCAGAGCGAGGAAACTGGCAAAGAAGGTGGCGCTCATCGCGATGATGAGAATGGCAGCCGAGCTCACGATCGTGTCGGCTATCGCGCGTTTCGCTACCGTCCAGGACAGGTTGCCTTTCGCGGCTGCGATCACAATTGACAGCAACGCCCCTACTGCGCCCGCCTCGGTGGCCGTGAAAATGCCACCAAAAAGGCCGCCGAAGACGCAGCCAATCAACAGAATGATCGGCCAGATGTCGCGCAGGCCTGTATTGCTGAGTTCGGCAAGTTCTTTCTCGGTGGGACGCGGTGCCAACTCCGGGTTCGCAGCTACCCGCAGCATCACCATCACTGCAAAGGCGATGGCTGTAAGCAGGCCAGGAATGATTGCTCCAATAAACAATGCCCCGATCGGCACCTGGGCGAATATCCCGAACAGAAGTAGGATCAAGCTGGGTGGGATCATCGACCCCAGCGTACCGGCTGCCGCGATCACCCCTGTGGCCAATCCGGGCTGGTACCCCGCCCGAAGCATCTCGGGCACCGCAATCCGACCCATGGCGGCGGCGCATGCCAGGCTCGATCCGGTGACGGCGGAAAACATGCTGGCACCGCCAATCGACGCAATGGCCAGCCCGCCTGGCAGCCGCATGAGTAAACTCGCCCGGGCGAAGTTGAACAGCTCCGTCGTCATCTGCGTGTAATACGCAACAAAGCCCATGAGCAGGAACATCGGGATCGGGCTGAGGCTGGAATGGGTGGAGAAATCGAAGGTAACAGCGGTCAGCGTCGCGGTGGCGATCTGATAGCCGTAGGCCATCCAGATACCGCCAAAGGACACGCTCAGCAGCGCGATCGCAATCGGCATTCGCAGCAGCACGAGAATCACAATGACTGCGAGGGACCCTCCGGCAATTTCCAAGTCGGTCATGAAGGGACTCCCAAGTTCATCAAGGCTTCACGCGACCGGAGAAATACCCCACCGCCCGTGCTGCCATCGCAAGAGCAAAAAGAAAGGTTCCGATGGGCATCAGAAACCTGCCCGGCCACGTATAGAACCGCGTTGCGCCCGAAAGGTATTCTCGGATTCGCATCTTCTCCAAGGCCAGTTCCCAGGACTGCCACGCCAGCAAAAGGAAGATCGCGGTGCCCAGGACCATGAAGACGCCCATCTTGATCTGCTGAACCCTGACCGGCAGGAATTGCGACACGACTTCAACCGAAATGTGCCGATCCAACGCCGCGATATACGCTAAGGGAAGAAAGATCGTGCCGCTGAGAAACCAGTGGCTGGTCATCAATTCGGCGTTCTTGATGGCACCATCAAAGAGCGTGCGGATGGTGACGTCACCTACTGTTACAAGCATCATAGCGATCAGCAGGATGGCCGCACCAACGGCAAGTATCCGTGCGGGCAGGATCAGTGCGTTGTCGAAGAGGTCGGACATGCCGGTGAGGGGAGGGGGCACCTCTTCCGCGGAGAGACCTATCAGATCTTTTTGTGGTGTCATGGCGCGTCTCCCACGCGGGTTTCCGGTGATCTTGAGACCAGCGCATCAAGCGCGACGAAGCGTCCTGTGCGGTCCGCGACAAGGGGGTTGATTTCAATTTCGCTGAGCGTTTCGTCGTGCATATAAAGATCGCACAATTCCTTGACGATGCGGGCCAGTCCGGCAATGTCGCAGGGCTGCGCACCTCGGAACCCTTCCAGCAAAGGTGCTGCGCGCAATGAACGGATCATATCCTCGATCTCTGAGGCGGTGAGCGGAAGGAAAGCGCGGGTAACATCGGGTTCCAGTTCGACCGTGACCCCGCCACGTCCAAGCACGAGCATCGGTCCAAAGACCGGATCACACCGCAGGCCGACAATGAACTCATGATCGAAGGAAATCATTTCCTCGACCAGCACGCCATCGACCGGGATTCCGCGGGCCGTTGCGAACTTGATCATGCCGCGCGCGGACTCGGCGGCTTCGTCGACGTTTTGGAGGCCAAGCGCGATGCCGCCGCTACCGCTCTTGTGGAGCATTGCCGGGCTTTGCAGTTTCACAACCAGAGGCCCGGACAACTCCCCCCCGACCTCCATCAGGTTGCCGGGGTCGGTCGCAAAGACGCCGACGGGCCGTTCGAGCGAGGTTGCACTGCACAGCAAATCCTTGCTGCGATGTTCCACCCCAAAGGGGCCTTCAGGCCGCCCGCCCTGAATGATCGGGGGTGCTTCGGCTGGCGTCGGGCCGTTCCAGCCAGCGCTCATACGGAACTGTGTGGCGAGCGCGCGGGCGGCATATCCGATTTCGCCGTAGACGGGGATGCCCCGTTCGCGCACCTGCCGCACAGTTTCTTCGGGGGCTGCCTGCCACGTCAGCGCGCAGGGCATGTCGCGCGGCAGTTCGCTGACCAGCGCATCGGCCAATTCCTCGGCAATCTGGCCGAGCCCGCCCATGAACAACAGCAGACCATCGTATCCCGTGTCATCGCTGATGATGCGAAGAACTTCGCGCAGCATCGTTTTGTGCATCACGATCTGTGCGGTCAGGTCGATCGGGTTCTGCGGCGTCGCAAAGCCGGGCAGTATCTTGGCCAGGCGTTCCTTAGTCTCTGGGCTGAAATCGGGAACGTCGAGCCCTTCGGCCACCGAAGCGTCTGTCATCAGCACACCGGCACCGCCAGATACCGAGATTACCGCCACTCGCTGTCCGGCCGAACGAGGCTGCGTCAGAAGTATCTCGGCCTGATTTGCCATGTCTGTCAGGCTGCCACTGCGCCAGATGTTATACTGCCTGAATACCGCATCGTAGGCTTCGTCCTCACCCGCCAGCGCGCCGGTGTGCGAAGCGGCGGCAGTGGCACCCTGACGGCTACTGCCGGACTTCAGCACCAGAACAGGCTTGCGCCGCTCAAAGGCCTTTCGTGCGGCGGCGCGAAATGCGGCTCCATCACGTATCCCTTCGATGTAGAGCCCGATCACTTCGGTTTCATCGTCTTCGGAAAAGTAGTCCAGGCAGGCGGCAAGGTCGACGTCTGCCTCATTTCCAGTGGAAATCCATGCACTTACGCCAAGGCCGGCCTTCATCGTCATATCGAGCCAGTACGTGCCCAATGCACCGCTCTGGGTGGCAAAGCCGTAATTGCCTCCGGGCAGGCGTCGACCGCCCATGACGACCGTCGAGGACGCCAGCATATTGTGGTTGCCGTTCATGATGCCCAGACAGTTCGGCCCGATCATCGGAACGCCAGCGTCCTGCACGATTTGGGAGATTTCGGCTTGTCTTTCCGTGCCTTCGGATCCGGTTTCGGAAAACCCCGAAGCGAAGACTATGAAACCCCCGACGCCGCAATCACACCCCATTCGTAACTGGTCTGGCACGTCTTCGGCTGGCACCGCCAGGATCACCAGATCAACCGTCTCTCCAATCGCATCGACAGATGGATGGCAGTCTAGACCTTGGATCTGTTCCCGGCCAGGATTCACCGGATAAATCTTACCGGGGAAATCGTTGTGAAGCAGCGCATTCACCACGCGGCCCCCTGGTTTTCGCAGGTCTTCAGAGGCCCCGACCACTGCCACGCTGCGCGCGTTCAGAACTCGGCGCAGCTTTTCTGAGGCCGACTGGTCTGCCGTGCGGCCCTCATCGGACCCGCCTTGGTACCTCATTGCGATACCGTGGCTGTTCCGGCGATGACCGGTTCGTCCTTTTGGTTCCGAACCCAGACGTCATAGGTCCCGGGCGCATCCTCGCGTTCGACCCCGCCTCCGGTCACAATGTCGTTTTCACGCACGGGGCGGACAAAGCGGACATCTATACGGGTCCCGGCAATGGCATCGTTTCCCAGCGTCTGGCGCAGTGATCGCCAGATCATGTTCAGCGACATCGTTCCATGGGCGATGATGCCCTTCATTTCGGTCTTTTCGGCGAATTCCCGATCCACATGAATGGGATTATAGTCGTTGGTAAGGTCAGCGTAGGCCATGATTGTCGGCATATCGACATTCAGGCTGACGAGTTCCAGCTGTTTTGGCATCTCGGTCCCTTTCTACGCTCAGGCTGCCACGAGGGTCGTCATGACGCCGGTGAAGACAACATCGCCTTCGTCGCCACGCGTGGTATAGGTCGTTTCGACCCACTTCCGCCCCTTGCGGATTTCTTTCTTGGTACACTCGACATCGGTGGTCAAAGTTTCGCTTACTTTTGGCATCCGGCGCAGATCGAACACCTGACTTCCGTGAACGTTGCCTTTCGGACGCGGCGTGATGCAGGCCATATAGCACTGGATCTGGATCATCGCGATCATGCCTGGCGGCATCAGGTCGCCGTTGTCATCGTCGGGATAGACGGAAAGCCATTTGTCGATCTGGTCGCGATCCACTGTAAAGCTATCGCTACCGTATTTTTTCCCAACCTCGAAGTGGTCGTAATTGAACATATTCACCCCCGGATTTCTACTTGCGGGATTGTCTGGTCGCCTCGTTTCTCGTACAAGACACGCACTTTTGTGCCGATCTCGGCCTCGCCGCCACGCACATTCGCCATGAAACGGAATCCTTCATCCATGTCGACGAGTGCGACCTGAAAAGGAGAGTCCTCCTTGAATGCCACGCTTGGCCCCCGATGGACGGTTGTTACGCTGTGAATGACGCCCTTACCGTCGGATACCTCCCAGCTGAGATCAGTGCTTTGGCAATTGGAGCAGACGGCGCGCGGATAGAACTGCGGTTTGCTGCAGCTGTTACAGCGCTGGAACCGGAATTCCTCTGCGGCGCAGCCCTCCCAAAAATGGGCGGAATCCGCATTCGGACGTGGTATTGGTTTCTCCATCTGTCAGGCCCTTCCCAAAACGATAGAACAGTGGGCGGACAGAATGCCGCCATCACCATGAACAAAGGCGAGTTCCGCCCCATCAACCTGCCGACCCTTGGCGCTCCCTCGCAACTGCTCGACCGCTTCGACAACATGGAACATGCCGCCTGCGGCGCCCGAGTGTCCGTAGGACAGAAGCCCGCCGTGGGTATTACAGGGCAGCTTGCCCCCGATCTTCAAATCGCCTGCGGCGGCAGCCGCGCCTGCTTCGCCCCGCTCAAAGAACCCCATGGATTCCAGTTCGGCGAGAAGCGTAATTGTAAAGCTGTCATAGATTTCAACCACATCGATGTCGGATTGCTTGAGACCAGCCCGGCCCAATGCATCCGCGGCGGAGTTCTTGCAGCCATAATCGGTCAGAGAGGGTGCAGCGACGATGTATTCATGCGTGTGGCCCTGCCCGGAACCAAGTACATCAATGCGGGGCTGTTTGAGATTAGCCGCTGCATCGGCGGCACTGACCACGACTGCGGCACCGCCATCTGATATCAGGCAGCAATCGAGCAGGTGCAATGGCGTGGCGATGAAACGTGAACTCATCACGTCGTCCACCGTGATCGGTGCCTTCATATGCGCCTTGGGATTGAGTGCGGCGTGTTCCCGCATGGTTACCGCAATCGCGGCGAGCTGTTCCGACGTGACACCGAATTCTGACATGTAGCGCTGCGCCACAAGGGCGTAGGCGGCTGGAATGGTCATCCCGTAGGGTTGTTCGTACTGCTGGTTGCCGACCTCGGCCAAAGCCTGAACAGCGTTGCCGCGCATCCCGCTCAGGCGGTTGTCGCCGGTTACAACCAGAACATGGCGGCAGTATCCTGCTTCGACCAGTGCCGCAGCCTGCATCACCAGCATACAGGCTGTGACACCGCCCATCGAAACAGCCGAAGCATAGGCCGGCTCCATGCCGACATATTCGGCAAACACCGAGGCCAGCATCAGATGCGGTTCAGTGAAGGAATAGGCGCAAAGCAACCCGTCGATGTCGGACACTACCAGCCCCGCGTCGTCCAGCGCGCCAAGCCCTGCTTCGGTATGGAGTGACATGCAGGTCGCACCTTCAAGCTGTCCGACTTTGGTGCTGTAGGACCCTGTAATAGCGGCTTTCTTCATGTCGTGGACTCTTCCTTGTTCATGCGTTCCCAGTCGAATAGGGCGGGCTTCTTGTCGAGGAATCGCTGGACCGCCTCCTTGTGGTAGGCGCTGTCCATGCACAGGGCCTGAGCCATCGCTTCAAGCTCAGCCATCGCGCGCTGATCCAGATTGAAGGATTGGTTCAAAACGTTCTTTGCCAATCCGATTGCCAGGGTCGAAGCGTTGCAAAACCGGCGGGCAAGTGAGAATGCCGCATCCTGAAGTTGGTCCGGCGCATGGATACTATGGACGATCCCCATTTCCTTGGCTTCGTCAGGGCGCAGTGTTCGACCGGAAAACACCAAATCCTTGGCGCGCTGCAAGCCCACAAGACGCGGCAGCAGAAACATGCCCGCAAGATCAGGAACCAGCCCGATACGGCCAAAAACCTGACAAAAACTTGCGGTGTCGCTGGCCAGGATAAAATCGGCCGTAAGTGCGAGATTCATCCCGCCTCCGAATGCCGGGCCATCCACCGCCGCTATTACGGGTTTTTCCATGTTCACCAGACTGGGGAGCCATAGGTGGAGGTCGGAAATACGTTTGTAGGATTGGGCCGAATTGCGTTTTTCCTTAAGCCCTTGCAGGTCCCCGCCCGCGCAGAAGACACCGCCCGCACCAGTCAGGATCATTGCCCGGACACGATCGTCATCGCGGATTTCGCCGACCACATCAGCGAGTTCCTCACGCATCCGGACATCCAGAGCATTGCGTGCACCGGGACGGTTCAAGGTGACGATGGCGACCTCTTCGCTCAACTCATACGTCAATGTGGTTAGGTCGCGCTGCAATTCGGTAGCGGCCCCTTTGGGGCTGTCCTTGCTCATGCGAATGTTCTCCTCCCAGCACGCAAATGCAATTCGCAGGTTTATACCCCGCAGTATATCTGCGGTCTAGTTAGTAGAAGCATTTTTTGCCTGTCAAGATAAAAACAGGAAAATGGCAAAAATCGCGGAGTTCTGGGGGGCCGTATTGCATTCTGTTGATGTGTATACTACCATTGGGTATTCTAAACCTACTAATATTTGCGCAGGCTGTGCACTTCTACGCTCACAGAACAGCCTGACGGGGAAGGAATAGCGCCATGCAGGATATTGCAAACCTTACATTGGGCGATCTTCTGCGCCGTACAGCAACCGAAATGCCCGAAGCTGAATTCCTGGTGACCGAGAGCGAGCGAATTACCTTCGCCCGCTTCGACCAGGAAGTTGATCGTGTTGCCGACGGCCTGCTTGCTGCCGGCCTTGAAAAGGGCGACCATGTCGCGCTTTGGCTGACGAACAGCCCCGATTGGGTCAGAATGCTCTTCGCGGCGGCCCGGATCGGGATGGTCGTGATCCCGATCAATACCAGATACAAGTCGGGCGAGCTGGAATATATCCTGCGCCAATCAGATGCCCGTGCGCTGTTGATGATGGACACTTGCTGGGGCATCGACTATCCGGCATTGCTGTCCACTTTGGTTCCCGATCTAGCGAGCCAGACACCCGGAGACATTCATGCCGAGGCCTTGCCGAATCTGCGGGTGATCTTCTCCATCGATGACACAGTGATTCCTGGAGCGATCTCGATGGCTTCGCTTTTGAACACCCCGGCAAACACCGAGCGTGTTCGCGCCGCTTCCGAGGCGGTTGTTCCCGAGGATACGGCTCTCATTTGCTACACATCAGGGACAACAGGGCGGCCCAAGGGCGCGATGCATTCTCACGTGGTCAGTCGCCAATCCATGAACGTTGCGCGTATCATGGGCATGAAAACTGGAGATGCGCTGCTTGCCCACATGCCATTCTATCATGTTGCAGGGCTGTTTATGGCTGTACTTCCTGCGGTTATCCACGGGATGAGCCTCATTGTGATGCGCGACTGGAGCGCTGATCGCGCGCTCAACCTCATCGAGGTTGAGAAGGTGGCGCACTTCGGCGGGATCCCGACGCACTATCTCGACTGCTTCGACGCGCAAACGAAACGACCGCGCGATCTGAGCACTGTGCGGGCGGCATGGATCGGTGGCGCCGCAGTCAGTCCCGAAGTGGTCCGCCGCGGTCGCGAGGTGTTTTCGACCCCGCATATCCTGGCGTCCTACGGAATGACGGAGAACACGATTTCAACCACTTTCACCCGCTACGACGACCCACCCGAAATCGCCGAGCAAAACACCGGCAGGCTGAGCGGTGACTACGAGGCAAGGATTGTTGACCCGGGCACCGGCGCAGAGCAGGGACCGGGCGAGATCGGCGAACTGCAGGTGCGTGGCCATATCGTCACCATGGGGTATTACAAGAACGACGAGGCAACCAGCGAGGCGATAACGTCTGACGGCTGGTTCCGCACCGGCGATTTGGGCACCTTCGACGAACGCGGCTTTCTGAAGATTACGGGGCGCATCAAGGAGATGTTCATCGTAGGGGGGTCGAACACCTACCCGGCCGAAATCGAGGCCCATCTCGAAACCCATCCCGCAATCCGTCAGGCGTTGGTGGTGGGTGTCTCCCACGCGCGGCTTGGGCAGGTGGGATATGCCTTCATTCGCAAAACGGACGTGGATAGCGGGCTTGACGAGGAGTCGGTGATCGCCCATTGCCTGGGCATCATCGCCGATTACAAGGTACCGAGGTATGTGTGCTTCGCGGATAATTTCCCACTGACGCAAAGCGGCAAAATTCAACGGCACGTACTTGTTGCGCAAGCGGAAAAGGATGTTGAGGCCAGATCCTCCGCCTCCGCTTGATCCTGCCCGATGCCGGACGCTTTGTTAAACAGCCTGGTCGGACCGACGCCGGGCATCGACCATATTCAGCGTAAGATCAGCGAAGAGCAGGGATATCTCCTCAAGGGTGAGCCGCCCCTCTGGCCGATACCAGTTGAATATCCAACAAACCATTCCGCTAATCGCAAGAACTGTTACCGGCACGTCGGCTATGCGGAAATCTCCGGTTTCCACACCTTTGCGCAAAAGCGCGCCAAGACGTTCGTCAAACTCCTTGCGTCGTTCGGTGACATAATCGCGCACATCTGGCGAAAGGTTCAGTTCCTCCCGAAAGAACACGGAAACGTAGTTCTGATTGGTGCTTTGAACCCATACGAAGCGCCGGACAAACTTGTAAAGTGTGTCTGCAGGAGAAAGATCTTCTGAAAAAACCTCGTCCATGACGACGTGCGGCAGGTCGATCGTAGCAATGCAGATCTGTTCCAGGATATCCTGCTTGTTCTTCATGTAATAGTATATGAAAGGCTTTGTCACGCCAATCATCTTGGCCAATTCGCTGACGGAAGCTCCGCTATACCCCTTCTGGCTAAAAAGTTCGGCCGCGACGCCCAGTATGCGTTCACGGCGATAGAGATGCAGTTCCTCGCGGACCGAACCTCTGCTGCTATTGCCCTTTGCATCAGGTCCAGATGGAAGCTTAGTGCGTTCGTCAAGGTCCGCTACCTTAAGCTTCATAATCGAAGGAATGTTTCGTCTCGGCTTTTGCACCCCTGCATTGCCTCCGTTGTGTCGACCTGTCGTCAATATCCTCTACATCTCTACATCTCGAAAGGTAACCCGAAAATTCTGGTTTGCGCTTCAGTCGCAGGGGAGACCGAGTTGCTTGGCGATCGCACGCAGCTGGATTTCGAAACTTCCGACCGTCACTGGCGCCACGAGCGCATCGAGCGCCATGCGCATGACGGGCAATTCCTCGGTAAGTCCCCATCCCCCGCCGATGTGCAATGCCGACTGGGTGACACGAACAACAGCTTGGGTCACAAACAGCTTTGCGCAGGACACCTGCTGGATCAAATCCGCGATGGGACAACCGCTGTCCCACCTGTCGGCAGCCTGGTAGGTAAGGAGCCGTGCCGCTTCGATATCGGTCTGGTTCTGCGCCAGCTTGAAGGCGATGGACTGGTTGGCACCAATCGGGCGTCCGAACTGGTGGCGCGTCTTGGCATAATCCAGCGCCCAATCTTGCGCGTGCTGCATGTGTCCCGACCAACGCGCGGAGACAAGGATGCGCTCGCGATTGAATCCCATCATGATCTGGCGGAATCCGGCCGGAACCCGCCGGGCCTCTGGCACGCGAACGTGGTCGAGGTGCACCCGGTAGGTGGGGGCGGGGCGGTTGGCATAAGTGGGGATGCGCGACACTTCCACGCCGGGGCTCCGACGGTCCACCGCAAAGAAACTCATGCCGTCGCGACCGCGCGCCGGATCGGTCTGCGCCAGCAACACCAGAACGTCGGATTCGCCGGCCAATGTGATGAACGACTTGATTCCGTCCAGCTTCCAATCATCTCCGTCCCGTCGCGCTGCGGTCTTTACATTCTGGACATCGTTGCCAGCATCCGGTTCGGTCACTGCAATGGCCAAAATCTTGTCGCCCTCAATCGAGGCGCGTGCCAGTTCCTTCTGTTCGGCTGTGCCAAAGTCATGCAGGATTCCGCCAGCAACTCCCTGAATGATCAAAGCATTCGGAAGGCCCGGATTAATGCGCGCACATTCCTCGATGCAAATCGCCTCCTCGTGCACCCCAAGGCCCGCGCCGCCCACTTCCGCCGGCGCAGCGATTCCGATGAGACCGGCGTTTGCGGCAGCGGTGAAGAATGCGCGGGAAAACTGGCTTTCACGGTCTGCCTCCTCCCAGATAGGCGCAATCTCCCTTTCGGCGAAACGTCGGCATGTGTCGCGGAACATCACGCGGTCCACTGTTTCGGCAGGGCGGCGGCGCTTTTCTGTCATCTGCTCTTCCTCGTTCTACTCAATTCTGTTTGGCTTTGGATGAGAGGCGCGCCCTATGGTGCTCGATCGCCTCGTCCACACCGGGGGCAGCAAAGTTGTGGTGCATCATGCTGCCGGCGAGTTTCATCTGTTCCCCGAATGGAAGGGCACCGGCCTTTTCTGTGAATTCGCGTCCCAGCGCGAGTGAGGCGCGAATGTCAATGTACTCGCCCAGCCTTTCCTCGGCCATTTCCCGGAATCCATCCTTTGGCAGCACTTCCGTAACCAGTCCCAGCCTGAACGCTTCCTCGGCTCCCAATGCGCGTCCGGTGGCGCAAAGCTGCCATGCCAGAGCGCTTGATATCCGTCGCGTTAGCGCGGCGTGCAGCAGGAAGGGATACATCCGGAATTGAATCTCGGGATAGCTGACGGACAGGTCCTCCCGTGCGATGACAACATCGCTGAGGCAAGGGAAAATGGTGCCCCCGCCCTTGGCGTAGCCATGAAGCACGGTGATGATCAGTGCCGGACAAGTTTCCATCGCCTCCGAGAGGGCGAGGATCACCTCCTCCTGGCGCTCAAGGCCCTCGCGCCCACCCCGCAGTTCGGAGATGTCAGCCCCTGCCGAAAAACCACGATCACCGACAGCATCGATGATCAGGGCGTTCTCGCCGGGGGCACCGCCGATGTCGCGCACGATGTCCGTGATCTGCTCCATCATGTCGGCAGACAGGGCATTCGACTTATCCAGGCGGTCGATCGTGATGCGCGTTACGTTGCCGTCGTTCCGGATTTTGAGATCGGACATTTTGCTTCCTTCAGGGGTAAACAGGGATTGCCCTGTCGGTCGCGGCAGAGCAGAATCATGGAAAGGGGCGCGCTCGAAAGCGTGGTTCAGTGCCAGCTTTCCAACGGCGAAACCGTCGCCTGCAGCGTCTGCGAGACGGATGGCAACGTCCCGAGCTGCAGATTCGAGCTTATCGGTTGAGACAATCTGGTTCACGAGACCGAGCGAAAGGGCTTCGTCTGGTTTCATGCGGCGCGCGGTGAGGATAAGATTTCGCGCAGCAGCCAGCCCGATACGGCGCGGCAGAAGGTAAAGCGAGGCCATGTCCGGAATAACGCCAATCCGCCCGAAGACCTGACAGAACCAGGCACGCGGCGTGCAGATGATTGCATCACCCGCCATCGCCAGGCTGAACCCCGCACCCGCACAGGGACCATCCGCGGCAACAACTACGGGTTTCGGGAAATCTACAAAGTCAGCAAACCAAGAGTGCAGGCCCTGAATGCGGCGCCGTGTGGCAATTGCCCGGTCCGTGCCCTCTTGAAGGCTTTTCAAATCGCCCCCGGCGCAAAACGCACTGCCTCGTCCGGTGAGCACCAGTGCGCGGACCTTCGGATCGTCCCGGCCTTGCGCGATCGCTTCGGCGAGTTCCGCGCGCATCCCGAGGCTGAGGGCATTGCGCTGTGCAGGCGCGTTCAGCGCAATCAGCAGAATGCCGTCGGCCTCTTCGGTTTGGATATGCCTGTATGCCATGGGTTTCCGGGATCTGGTGTTGGCTGGGCGCCGCCGGTATGGCGACGCCTCCTTGTCGCGGTTGTCTCAGAGGCCGTAGCTTGACACATCAAGATCAGAATAGGCGTCTTCACGCAGGCGCTCGCCCATTTTCTCGGGGTCGCGCCCGGTTTCCTCGGCGATGCCTTTCCATTTCTCGATTAGGGCAAGGAATTCATCGCGGATCTTTTCGGGGTCTTCGATCTGGTATTGCTCACGGGCGCTCCGATAGATCGTCTCCAAATCCCCCTCCAGGAACTCTGACATCGAGGCCACAAGCTCTTCGCCCGGCTCGATCACTTCGATGCCGTTCGCCACCGCCTCTTCCAATGCAGCTTCGGACTCCTTGAGGTAGGCTCCGGTGATGCGCATCATCGCGACTGCCGCCGAACCGAGAACCGCACGACGCTGCTGCTCTGTCAGATTGGCCCAACTTTCAGCTGAAAATACGTAGGGTGACGAGACGCGATGCATCGCTACGGGAAGGGTGATCACGCTTTTGGCGACATCGCCAAGCGAATGTGTCTGAAGAATCGCTGCAGGATTGAGCGTGATGTCAACCGCGCCGCGGTTCATCATCTCATAGACTTCCGAGCCGCCCACGTTAATCGGCGACAACTTGAAATGGTTGGCCCAACGCGAGTTGAAGTCACCGCCGGGGATACGTACCCGCTTGCCCGCCAGATCCTCTGAGGTGCGATAGACCTCGCGGTTGACGAGATTGAGCGGTGCGGCGGTATAGGAACCGGTAAAGGTGATGCCAGCTGCCTTGAATTCCTCCTGGCAGCGCTGGCATTTGGTCATAACGTATTCGTTAAATGCTCCGGCTACGACAAGAGTGTCACCGGTAGGGGCCGCGAGGTCGTTGAGATATTGCACCACAGGAAACTCAGCGGGATGATACGTCAAGATCACCATCCCGGCATCGACTGCACCCGCCTGCAGGCCGCCAAGTGTTGCCTGAGCGCTGAGTGGCGTGCCGCCAGTAAACAGCTTGAAATCAAGCTCGCCGTCGGTGGCCTGCTTGACTTCCTCGATAAACGGCAAAGTGCCATCCTTGACAACCACGTGCTTGGGAAGCACGTATTGGTTCAATGTCAGCGTTTCGGCCGTCGCGACACCAGCAGTCATCGCGCCTGCAACAAGCAGCGCAGAGGTGGTCAAGGCTGAGGCCTTTAAGGTCTTGATAAACAATTTCGCTCCTCCTTTAGGCCTGAGATGAGTTCAGCTCAGGCACTGTTAGCCAGCTGTGATCTCCTTCGATTTCCTTCCCGAAAGTCACAACCAGACCATACGGTATAATTAAATTCCAAGTCAATGGGATTAGGATGCCCAGTGGTCCAGCAAGGCTCGAAAAGGCCAGTTTGATCCCGGAAACTGTGGATAATGAGCTATAATGGTGCCATATATTACGAGTAGAGCATGCCTTGACAGTATCGGCGATCAGAATTAGTACCTCATGGTATGAAAAAAATCCTGCGTAAATAGCCGCGTTTGCGACACAGCTGGATCCCAGAGCCGACTGAATGGAGATTTTGATGCCAAAAGATCAGCCGCGACCCCCAGCAAGCCAGGCCGGGCAGTCGCCGCAGAACAACAGCGCGCCCCCCAAACGGGCCGATGTTCTGGTTATTGGTGCGGGTGTTTGCGGGATATACACGCTTTACCGTATGCGCAAACTGGGCTTTGAAACTGTCGTTCTGGAAGCTGGCGACGCCCCCGGCGGCACCTGGTTCTGGAACCGCTACCCTGGTTGCCGCTTCGATTCAGAAAGCTATAGCTACGGTTATTCATTCTCACCTGAACTCCTTCAGGAATGGGACTGGAAAGAACATTTTGCGCCGCAGCCGGAAACGCTCTCTTACCTCAATTACGTCATCGAAAAATTCGATCTGCTGCGCCACATGGTGTTTGGCTGCCGGGTTTCTGATGCGATCTTTGATGAGGCCGAGGACGAGTGGGTGGTGCATACCGAGAACGGTCAAGTCTACCGCAGTACCTATCTTCTGACCGCTGTCGGGATGCTCTCTGCGCCTACCTTGCCCCGCATCGAGGGACGGGAAACCTTTGGCGGAGAGGCGTTTCATACCTATGATTGGCCGCAGGAGAAGACTGATTTCAGTGGCGAGCGCGTCGGTGTAATCGGGACGGGCGCAACGGGTGTACAGATCGTTCCCGTAATCGCCGAGCAGGCCAAGGAGCTTTATGTGTTCCAGCGGCGTCCGAACTGGTGCGCTCCGCTGCACAACTCGCCGATTACTCCCGAAGAGATGGCCGACATCAAGACGCGCTATGACGAGATTTTCGACAAATGCCGCAAGACTCCCGGTGGGTTTCTGCATGGTCCCGACCGCCGGAAGTTCAATGAAGTCCCAGAAGTGGAACGTCTTGCCTTCTGGGAACAACTTTACGCCTCACCCGGATTCGGGGTCTGGGTGGGGAACTTTGCAGAGGTCCTGATGGACCATGAGGTTAACGCCGAATACACCGCCTTTATCGCCAATAAAATCCGCCAGACTGTGAAAGACCCAAAGGTCGCCGAAAAGCTGATACCGACGGATCACGGATTTGGAACCAGACGTGTGCCGCTTGAAACTGGCTATTTCGAGGCCTTTAACCGGGACAATGTCCATCTGGTGGATGTAAAGGAATCGCCGATAGAACGGATTACCCCAATTGGGGTCCGTACTACAGCGCAGGAATACAAGCTCGACAGCTTGATCTATGCGACCGGCTTTGATGCAATTACGGGGGCGTTTGACCGGATAAACATCGTTGGTCGGAACGGTGAAAGCCTGCGTGATCAGTGGAGCGACGGACCGCTTACATATCTTGGCATTCAATCGCACGGGTTTCCCAATCTTTTTACGCTGGCAGGTCCCCAAGGCGGCTCAGTGGCCACCAATTTTCCGCGCGGGATCGAAGATATCGTCGACTGGGTTTCAGAGTTTTTGGTGATGCTGCGCGACAAGGGAGTTCAGCGTGTCGAACCGCAGCAGGAAGCGGTCGAAGACTGGCAGAAAGAAGTGCGTGATCTGTATCAGATGACGCTGTTTCACACCGCAAAGTCCTGGTTCACCGGATACAACTCGAACATCGAAGGACGCGATGGTATCCGTTACCTTATCTATAATGGCGGTTCGCCCCGGTATCGCCGTCGCTTGGAGGAAGTTGCCAACGCGGGTTACGCAGGTTTCGATTTGAAATAGGCTGAAGTGGTCCCGGAAAACGGGACAGTCAGCTAAGAGCCTGATCGGAAATGAGTTGGGTGAATTCAGCAGGTTATGATTCTGTTCGGTTGCACAACTGAACGGAGCTCGAAATGGCCTGGACTGAACTCACCCGCAACCGATATGAACGCACCGCACCACGATATGCAAGTGATGTAACAGATGAGGAATGGGAGATTGTTGCACCACTCCTGCCCGGCGCTAACCCGCTTGGCAGGCCACGGGAGGTCGAACTTCGCCTTGTCTGGGACGCAATCCAATATGTTGCTGCATCGGGGTGCGCATGGTCGCTTTTACCGAAGGATTTTCCGCCTGTTTCGACCGTGCGTTATTATTTCTACGGTTGGCGTAACAACGGTCTGCTTGCTGAAATCAACCGTACGCTGGTTGCGACAGCGCGGCGGGCAGAAGGCCGGACCAGCGCGCCTACAGCCGGTGTGATCGACAGCCAGAGCGTGAAAACCACTGAAAACGGCGGGGTTAGCGGCTATGATGCCGGTAAGCGGATCAAGGGCCGCAAGCGCCACATCATGACCGACACCTGTGGCCACCTGATCGCGCTGCGCGTTCATGCCGCCAGCATTCAGGATCGTGACGGTGCGCCTGAAGTGTTCCGTCAACTGGCCCGGGAGGCTCCGAAACTGCGTCATGTGTTTGCGGACGGTGGATATGCCGGTCCAAAGCTGCGCGACGCTCTGACCGGCATCGGCCGCTGGGTCATTCAGATCGTGAAACGCTCGGACACGACCGTTGGGTTCGAGGTCTTGCCCCGAAGATGGGTGGTCGAGCGCACCTTCGCTTGGCTCGGCAAATGCCGCCGCCTGGCAAAGGATTGGGAGAAAACCATCGAGAGTGCCGAAGCCTGGATTATCATCGCGCATATCAGGCGCATGACAAGGCTACTCGCAAGGGCTTGAAAAGCCTCACTCCATTTTGAATCGGACTCTAAGAGGTTACGATGTGCCAGAAACCCTCTCTTATCAAATCGCCCTAAACTGCCCCATTGGCGCTGACGTTAGACACCTACCATGTCGACCACCAGGTTTTGCCCACTCCTATGCGCGCGTAATCTTCGACCCAAAGCGCCAGCGAAGACGAGCGCGACGGGCCGCTGCTTCCAGCAGCGCCTCGCTCAAAGGCCGAGATAGGCCTCGCGCACCTGATCGTTGTGCTTTAGCTCTTTTCCGCTGCCGCTGAGTACGATGCGCCCGTTCTCAATGACGTAGGCTCGAGTGGCGAGTTCCAGAGCAATATGCGCGTTCTGTTCTACCAGCAGGACCTCGACACCGTTGCGAGAAATCGTCTCGATGATGTCACAGATGGTGTTAACGACAGCCGGAGCGAGACCGATCGTCGGCTCGTCGAGCAGCACGAGACGAGGCGATGCCATCAATGCGCGCCCGACGGCCAGCATCTGCTGCTGCCCCCCGCTGAGGTCGCTTGCGGGCGCGTTCAGCCGGTCGCGCAGCGCGGGAAAGTGTCCGAGCACGGTTTCGAAATCCGCCGGGATTGCCGACCGGTCGTCGCGGCTATAGGCGCCTGTCATCAGGTTGTCGCGCACGCTCATCTGACCGAACAGACGGCGCCCTTCGGGAACCAGCGTCACGCCTGCCTGCACCATCTCGGCCGGCGTCCTCCCGCCGACGTCCTGGCCAAAGAGGTGAACGCTTCCGCGGTCGGGAACAAGCAATCCGGCGATTGCCTTCATCAGCGTCGTCTTGCCTGCGCCGTTGGAGCCGACGATCGTCGTGATGGCTCCACGCTCGATTTCGAGCGAAACATCCAGCAAGGCCGGCACGCCATGGTAGCTGACGCACAGCCCGTCGACGGATAGAATTTCGGTGTCAGCAGTCATCGTCCGCGCCCCAAATAAGCCTCAATCACCGCCTCATCGCGACTGACCGCTTCCGGCGAACCCTCGGCCAGGAGGCGACCGTAGTTGAGCACAATCACCCGGTCGCAGGCGCGCATGACCGCCCGCACGTTGTGCTCGACAAGCAGGATGGTCAGACCATGCGTCGTGCGGAGTTTCTCGAAGAGTTCCAACGCCGCACCAACTTCGGCGCCCTGCAACCCGGTTAGCGGCTCGTCGAGGCACAGGATTTGCGGCTCGGCGGCGAGGGCGATCGCAATGCTCAACATTCGCTGCAGGCCATGCGGCAGGTTGCCGGCAATTATTTGCAGATGGTCGGCCAGACCGGTCATCGATGCGACTTCGCGCACCTTTTCCATGCGCTTTTCATGCGCAAGCCGCTGGTGAAAGGTTCCGATGAGGATGTTGTCGACAACGCTCATTTCGCTGAGCAGGCTGTGGTGCTGAAAAGTGCGCACAAGGCCGAGACGGCTTATCGTCTTGGTGCTCGCGCCGGTCACGTCGCGCCCCTTCAAAAAGAGACGGCCACCGCTCGGTCGCAGAAAGCCGCTGATCAGGTTGAAGGTTGTGCTCTTGCCGGCGCCGTTCGGGCCGATAAGACCGAGGATCTCGCCTTGGCGCAGTTCGAAGGTGAAGTCGCTGACGGCTGTCAGGCCGCCAAAGCGTCGCTCCAGATGCTCTGCGCGCAGGATCACGTCGCCACCCGCGGGCGTGCTCGTCGCCGCGTTCATCGTGCGCTCCTTGTGACAAGTCCGCGCGCGCGTTCGGCCAGACCGACCAGACCGCCCGGAAAGACGCGAAGCGTCATCACGATGACCGCGCCGTAAAAGATGTTCTCCCACGCGGAGATACCGGCGACCCATTGGCCCACGAGGGTCAGCACCGCCGCCCCGAGGATGGGCCCGAAGGGGTGTCCCTCGCCGCCGATCTTGACG